>JAMFSE010000062.1 GCA_026225115.1 Rhodovastum atsumiense | reverse complement strand
CGGTATCGGCGAGGCGCACACGATCGCCGGTGGTCGGGCCGAACATGTCCGCATAGACGGACCGGGAGATGCGCGTCGCCATAGTGTCAGCTCCCCAAGGCGCCCGAGATCAGGCCGTTGAACCCGTGGACGATGCGCGCTCCGTCATAGGCCACGAGCCGGACGGTGCGCGTCTGCCCCGGCTCGAACCGCGTCGCCGTCCCAGCCGCAATGTCGAGCCGAAAGCCACGCGCCTTGTCGCGCTCGAAGCGCAGCGCCGTGTTGGTCTCGAAGAAATGGTAGTGCGAGCCCACCTGGATCGGCCGGTCACCGGTATTGGCGACCGTCAGCGTGATGCTGGCTAGGCCGGCGTTCAATTCGATCTCGCCGCCTTCGGGGAATAATTCGCCGGGGATCATCGGCCCGCGCCCCGGAGGGGCGCGCATCGAATTGGCTCGTGCACGGTGACGAGCTTGGTGCCGTCGGGGAAAGTCGCTTCCACCTGTACGTCTTCGATCATCTCGGCAACACCTTCCATGACTTGGTCGCGGGTAATGACATGCGCGCCGGTCTCCATCAGCTCGGCAACGCGCTTGCCGTCGCGCGCACCCTCGACGACGAAATCGGTGATGAGCGCGATGGCCTCCGGGTAGTTCAGCTTCACCCCGCGCTCCAGCCGCTTGCGGGCGACGATCGCGGCCATGGCAATGAGAAGCTTGTCTTTTTCACGCGGCGTAAGATTCAATTTTCTGCTCCCCTCAACTTTGCCAGCTGCGCGGCAAAGGCCGGTCATCCCGGCAGGTTTTCAACACCGCCACCACGCCGGCGCGCAACGCGGCGGCGCTAGGTGCCAGGATGCGGCTCAGAATAACGCCGTCGAACGCAGATGCCCCGGCCTCGCACGGAATGTTCGCCAACGTGGTGCGGATCGCGTGCAATCTCGCCGGAATGTCAGGCCCGGCATACAGAATGTTCGCTATGCCGATATTGCCGGCAGCAACTGCCTTGCGGGCAAGCTGGGCCGCGATAACGCCGTGCAGCCGGGTCATGTCCTGCAGCAGCAAAACACCATTGCGGCGCAGCGAAATTCGGTCATTCAGATTGCCGAATTTGACCCTCTCGCCCATCGCCTGGCGGCCGAACACCAGACTCTCGACGCCGAGAAAATCTGCGTCTTCGGCGAGTTCGATATCCAGCGAACGATCCAGTGCGAAGCCGTCGAACAGGATGGTCTCCTGCGGCAGATAGTCGAGCATCGCACCGGCGCCGAGCGTGACGGTGGTTTGCAACCGAGCCGGCAAAAAATCCAAAGCGCGATAAATCCGCTCCGCGGCTTGCGAGGTGACGGAGGCGGCAGCGCCGGCGCCGATGCCAATTTCAGTGACAAGGCTGTCACCACTGGCAATCCCGCCGGAGATGTTGATGGTAATTGCCTCGGCGATCCCTGCCGCGGCCGGATGCGGCAGCCGCGCCTTCAGGCAGCCTTCCTGATAGAATTTTTCGATGCGTGTGCATGACGCTGCGGCGTCATGCCGAAAAGCCAGCGCCAGCCGGCCCTTGGCGCGCTGCGCCGTGGGGAGCAGATCGTATTGCCGCACTGGCATGAAATTCATCGGCCAAGCTTACAGCGCGGCGGTGTCCCGGCAATACGTCGAATAGCGGGGAGGGAAGTTTTTTGCGCAGCTTTTTTTCAAAAAAGCTGCTTCTTGCTTACTTACTTTACGAGGTTGGTGAACCCATTGGTCATTGGGTAGCGCCGGTCGCGGCCAAAGGCGCGGGAGGTTATCTTAAGCCCCGGCGGGGCCTGGCGGCGCTTGTACTCGGCGCGGTCCAGCAGCCGCCAGACGCGCAGGGCGGTGTCACGGTCGAAGCCGTCGGCGACGACGCTGTCGATCGAGGCCTCGCCCTCGACCAGACGAACCAGGATCCCGTCCAGGATGTCGTAAGGCGGCAGGGAGTCCTGGTCGGTCTGGTTAGGTTTCAGCTCGGCGGAGGGCGGTTTGGTGATGACCCGTTCTGGCATCACCGGGCCGCTTGGACCAAGGATTCCAGGTGGCACATTAGCGTTGCGCCAGAGGCTCAGGGCAAAGACCGTGGTTTTATAAACATCCTTCAGCACCGAATAGCCGCCGCACATATCGCCGTAGAGCGTGGCGTAGCCGACCGACATTTCGGATTTATTGCCGGTGGTGAGCAGCATGTGGCCGAATTTATTGGATAGGGCCATCAGCATCAGGCCGCGGGAGCGTGACTGGATGTTCTCCTCGGTGATGTCCGGCGCGCGATCGCCGAAGACCGGTGCCAAAGCGGCGCCAAACGCCTCCATGGCGCCGGAGATCGGGATGGTATCGCATTGAACGCCAAGCAGCCGGGCGCATTCTGCGGCGTCTTCGAGGCTATGATCGCTGGTATAGGGGCTGGGGAGCATCACGCAGCGCACCCGGTCCGG
>JAMFSE010000061.1 GCA_026225115.1 Rhodovastum atsumiense | reverse complement strand
GCGGGCGGATAATCGTCATGTAGCCGAATACTTGTTGCAGGATTTGAGCGAAATGCGCGCAAGGTTTTCGCCTATGTGGAACACGGCAAAACTTGGGCAGGATTTTCATCAGTCGGGGGAATTGGTTTATATTGGGCTTAAAAGATGGGAATTAATGATAATCGGCGGCGATGGCGAACTTCCTGATACGGTACCAGAAATATCGAGCCTCGGGATATCAGTCTTTCTGGATACCAACAGCACTAACTTTTAGGATGGGCGGAGGAGCTAGATAAGATGGATTGCCGCGCTTCGCTCGCAATGACGGCGTGGTGGGGCCAACGCCCATGGCCCGGATTACCAAAAGTTTTTTGGTTCTTTTTTTCAAAAAAGAACCGCTTCCCTAAGAGCTAAACAACTTTCCATCGCGCAGCGTAATTTTCCGATCCATTCTGCGGGCGAGGTCCGGGTTATGGGTGGCGATCAAAGCGGCGACGTTTTCGTCGCGGACGATGCGGATCAGTTCGGAGAAGACGATGTCGGCGGTGGCGACGTCGAGGTTGCCGGTGGGCTCGTCGGCCAGCAATAGCGAGGGTTTGTTGGCGAGCGCGCGGGCGATGGCGACGCGTTGTTGTTCGCCGCCGGAGAGTTTGCCGGGCAGATGGCCGGCGCGGGCTGCCAGCCCGAGTTTGGTCAGCAGTTCCAGTGAGCGTTTATTCGCCTCGCGCTCGGGTTTGCCGGCAACCATTTGCGGGATCGAAATATTTTCCAGCGCCGTGAATTCCGGGAGCAGATGGTGGAACTGATAGACGATGCCGATGGTGTTCAGGCGGATGGCGGTGCGTTGCGTATCATCCTGAGTCCCGGCGTCGGTGCCGTTGATGATGACGGCGCCGCCATCCGGTTTTTCCAACAGGCCCGCCAGATGCAGCAAGGTTGACTTGCCGGAGCCGGATGGTGCGACCAGCGCGACAATTTCACCGCGGGTGAGCGAGACATTGGCGCCGTTGAGGACGGTGAGCGATTCACCCTCGCTTTTATAGGTGCGGGTGATGTTGGACAGGCGCAAAATATCATTCACGGCGAAGCGCCTCGATCGGGTCGATCCTTGCCGCACGCCAGCTTGGATAGAGGGTTGCGAGCAGCGAGAGCGCAAATGACATCAGGATGACTTCGGCGACCTGGTGCCAGTCGAGCTTGGCCGGGAGTTGTTCGAGGTAATAGACGGTGGGGTCGAACAGCGGCGTGCCGGTGATTTTCTGCACGAACTGCCGGATGTTTTCGATATAGGCGCAGAACACCGTGCCGAGCGCGAAGCCGATCAGCGTGCCCAGCACGCCGACGGAGGCGCCGCACATCAGGAAGATTCGCAATATGGCTCCGGACGATGCGCCCATGGTGCGCAGGATGGCGATATCGCGCGCCTTGTCCTTCACCATCATGATCAGCGAGGAGATGACGTTGAAGGCGGCAACCAGAATGATCAGTGTCAGGATCAGGAACATCACATTGCCTTCGACCGTGACGGCCGCAAGGAAACTGTCGTTATCCTGCCGCCAGTCCAGGACGTTTACCGGGGTATTGCCGAGCGCGTCGTGGATGGATTGCTTGACGGCGTCGTCATGGTCCGGGTCGGTGACATAGACCTGGATCTGCGTGGCGGCGTTCGGTTGTTGGAAGAAGAGTTGCGCTGCGCTCAGCGGAATGAAGACGAAGCTCGAATCATATTGCGCCATGCCGGTCTGGAAAATCGCGACAACCTTGAAACTCTCGATGCTGGGGATGGTGCCGATGATGGTCGCCTTGCCTTGCGGCAGGATCAGCTGAACCTGCGAGCCGATGGCGAGGTTGAACTGGGTGGCGAGGCCGCCGCCGATGGCAATGACATTATTTCCGGTGAGATCGTTGAGGTTCCCGGCGACAACATGATTGGCGACGGTCGGCAATTGCGCCAATCCGGCCGGTGTGATGCCACGCGCGATGCCGCCGACCGCGCCGCCCTGCGGGCCGGACATCAACACCTCGCCCTGGACGATCGGGAAAGCCGCTGTGACGCCCTTGATGGTTTTGATTCGGCTTGAAAGATCATCGTAATTCGTCAACGGCTGACCGGCGGCGTAGACGCCGATATCGCCGTTCAGGCCGAGGATTTGCGACAGCAATTCCTGGCGGAAACCATTCATCACGCTCATGACGATGATCAATGTCGCAACGCCGAGCGCGATGCCGACCAGCGAGAAAATCGCGATGACGGAGACGAAACGTTCGCCGCGCCGGGCGCGCAGATAGCGGCCGGCCACCTTACGCTCGAAGGCGCCGAACATCAGCCCAAGGCCTTGTTGATTACCTTGGCCAGCGCGTCTTCCAGCGACAGTTCCGAGCGCTCTCCGGTGGCGCGGCGTTTCAGTTCGACCTGACCGTTGGCAGCACCCCGCGGCCCGACGATGATCTGCCAGGGATTGCCCATCAGATCGGCCTCGGCGAATTTGGCACCGGCGCGTTCCTCGCGGTCATCGTACAGGCATTCGGCGCCCAGACGGTTTTCGACATCGGCGCAGATTGCATCGGTTGAAGCATCCCCCTGCCGCAAATTCAACAGGCTGACGCGGAACGGGGCGATGGCGTCCGGCCAGATGATACCGGCTTCGTCGTGCTTTGCCTCGATGATGGCGCCGACCAGGCGGGAGACGCCGATGCCGTAGCTGCCCATTTCCGGGAAGAGTTTCTCGCCGTCCGGCCCGACGACGCCGAAGCCCATGGACTCGGAATATTTTTTGCCGAAATAGAAAATCTGCCCGACCTCGATGCCCCTGCCCTCGCGCTTGCGGGCATCCGGCACCCGCGCCCAGGCGGCAACGTCGTGTTTCTCATCGGTCGCCGCGTATTTGCTGGTGTTGGCCTGATAGAATGCGTCGATCGATGCGAGGTCGTAGCCGGTGCCCAGCGCATCGCCGGATTCGAAATCACTGTCGTAGAACACGCCGCTCTCGCCGGTGGGCGCCAGGATGTGGAATTCATGGGAAAGATCACCGCCGATCTGACCGGTATCGGCGCGCATCGGAATGGCGGTAATGCCCATGCGCTGGAAGGTCCGCATATAGGCCAGCATCATCTTGCGGTAGTTGAGATAGGCGCCCTCGTAATCGAGGTCGAAGCTGTACGCATCCTTCATCAGGAATTCCCGGCCGCGCAGCACGCCGAAGCGCGGGCGAACCTCGTCGCGGAATTTCCATTGGATGTGGTAGACCACCTGCGGCAGGCCGCGATAGCTTTTGGTGGCATCGCGCAGGATGGCGGTGATCATTTCCTCATTGGTCGGGCCAAAGAGCAGTTCACGCTCATGCCGGTCAGTGATGCGCAGCATCTCCTTGCCATAGGCGTCGTAGCGGCCGCTCTCGCGCCACAGATCCGCGCTCTGGATGGTCGGCATCAGCATTTCCTGGGCGCCGCAGGCATCCTGCTCCTGGCGCACAATCTCGGCGATCTTGTTCAAAACCTTCAGCCCCGCCGGCAGCCAGGCGTAGATGCCCGAGGCCATTTGCCGGACCAGCCCGGCGCGCAGCATCAGCCGGTGCGAGGCAATCTGCGCCTCGGCCGGGGTTTCCTTCAAGGTGGGGATCAGGCTGTGGGAAAGACGCATCAAACACCTTCACTTAGACGAACGCTGCTTACAGGCGGAGGCCGCCCGCGGCTAGAGGGTAAGCCAAGCGGTCGCTTTTTGAAAAAAGCGACGCAAAATCCTTTTTGAACTGGGCCATTGGGGTTCGAAAATCCCGGGTTCAAACCAATAAAAATTTTGCGCCGCTTTTTTTCAAAAAGCGGCTGCTTTCTTAGGCCTAATTTGCTCCAGCCATCGGTCGATGGACTGGCGGCTGGGTCTTTCGATTAGGCGGTGGAGGGTCAGCGAAAGTGCAAAGGTCAGCAGCGTCATCGCCAGGGCATAGAGCAGTTTGTAATGGGTGGGGTCCCAGCCTACACGGCCGTAAAGCTGTGCGAGGAACAGCTCCACGGTCGCGAAGCTCATATAGAAGGCGTAGGATAATACCCCGAGAAACCGCAGCAGACTGATTTTTGGAAAGAACGGCGGCTTATTGATATCAGCCTGCATTGCAAGGCTGGAAATCAGCAGCCATAGCCCGGCCACGGCCAGTGTGTCGGTTCCCAGCAATAGGCCGAGAATCGTGACTGCAATGCCGATGACGGCAAGCCCGCGGGGGGGCGCGTGCGCCGCGGCGGTGGGGGCGAGCCTGGCGGTAATGATGCCGGCGATGAATTCCGGGAAAAACCGCCACAGGGAATCCGCAAAGGTGAGGTTCAGCCCATGCGCAAAATGGTGATCGACGATGGCGAGGATGGCCGGGCAAACCATCAGCAGAATAGCCGACGGTAGTGTCCGAAACCGGCCGATTGCATAGCATAATGCCGGAAAGATCAGGTAGCCGGCCCATTCGGTGCTGATCGACCAGGAGGGGTAGTTCCAGGCGAGTTGATTGGCAACACCCCAGCCCTGGATCAGCAACAGATCCTGCCACAGGGCGGTAAGGCTGAAGCGGCCGGGGTCATGCGGTACGACTCCAAGGGCAAAGCCGGCGGCTGCGATGGCCGCCAGCAGCATGAGGACCGCCAGATGCACCGGATAGATGCGCGCCAGCCTTTTGCCCCAGAATCGAAAACTGCCGCCAGGAGACTGGGTAAATTCCGGATGCTGAACGCGCTGACGCTGAGCCCGGCTTTATGCGCGTTGATGCTGAAGCCGCCGCGGCAGGCACGGTTTAAATTATTCGTGTGGTTCAACAAGGGTTTGAATTTCGCGCGCGATAAATATGGCGATGTGGTGCTGTGGCTCTCGAACCGGCTGCTGATAACGGCGGCGGCATTGGGGCTGACATTTGTCGCGGCTTATGGCGTGTTCAGTGTTACCCCGTCTTCGTTTTTGCCGGCTGAGGATCAGGGTTATTTCCAGATGAGCATTGCGCTGCCGAATGGCGCCTCGCTGGAGCGGACCAGCGCGGTGGTGGCCAATCTGACCAAGATTTTGATGGCGACGCCCGGGGTGGCGCATGTGCTGGGTATTTCCGGCGTCAACAGTGTCAGCCAGGCGCAGCAGGCGGGGTATGCGTTCATTATCGTGATTTTGAAGCCGTGGAGTGAGCGGAACAGTTCCGAGAGCGCGCTGGCGCTGATGACGAAGTTGAAGCCGCGTTTCGATGCGATGCCGTCGGCCTCGATCGCGATGTTCGATCCGGCGTCGATCCCGGGGATCAGCCCGACCGGCGGCATTAATTTCGTGCTGGAGGCACAGAGCGGACAGAGTTTTCAGCAATTGGGCGAGGCGGCGCGCGGGCTGATTTTTGCCGCCAACCAGGACCAAAGGCTGGAGGGGATGTTCACCGCGTTTTCCGCCAATGAGCCGCAGGTTCAGGTGATGGTGAATACGGATAAGGCTGAGTTGCTCGGGGTGTCGCCGCAGATCGTCTACCAGACGATGCAGGCTTATCTCGGATCGCAATTCGTCAATCTGTTCAATTATCATAATTTTGTGTTTCAGGTGGACGTGCAGGCGGACCAGCAGTTTCGCAGCAAGATTTCCGATATCGATAAATTATATGTGCAGAGCGCGAACGGCGTGCAGGTTCCGCTGACCAGCCTGGTGACGGTGAAGACTGTTGAGGGCGCGGATGCGGCGACGCTGTATAATGAGTATCCGGCGGTGCTGATCAATGGCCGGGCG
>JAMFSE010000060.1 GCA_026225115.1 Rhodovastum atsumiense | reverse complement strand
GGCGCAGGGCAGCCTGCGTTGCATCGGTTCCACCACCTATAAGGAGTTCCGCAACTACTTCGAGAAAGATCGCGCGCTGGTGCGGCGTTTCCAGAAGATCGACGTCAATGAGCCGTCGGTCGAGGATGCGATTAAAATTCTGCGCGGCCTGAAGGGCGCGTATGAGAAGCATCACAAGGTGCGCTACACCGATGATGCGATTCGCGGTGCGGTGGAGTTGGCGGCGAAATATATCAACGACCGCAAGCTTCCGGATAAGGCGATCGACGTGATCGATGAGGCCGGAGCGGCGCGGATGCTGCAACCCGAAGGCAAGCGGCGGAAAACTGTGACACTCAAGGATGTCGAGGAGATGGTCTCCAAGATTGCGCGCATTCCGCCCAAATCGGTTTCCGCCGACGACAAGGAAGTGCTGCGGACGCTGGAGCGCGATCTGAAGTCGATGGTGTTCGGGCAGAATGAGGCGATCGAGGCGCTCTCGGCTGCCATCAAACTCTCAAGGGCCGGCCTGCGGGATTCCGAAAAGCCGATTGGGAATTATCTGTTCTCCGGTCCGACCGGCGTTGGTAAGACCGAGGTTGCGCGGCAGCTTGCCGCGACGCTTGGGATTGAGCTGACGCGGTTTGACATGAGTGAATATATGGAACGGCATTCGGTTTCGCGCCTGATTGGCGCGCCGCCGGGCTATGTCGGGTTTGATCAGGGCGGGTTGTTGACCGACGCCATCGACCAGCATCCGCATTGCGTGTTGTTGCTGGATGAGATCGAAAAAGCGCATCCGGATCTGTTCAATATTTTGTTGCAGATCATGGATCACGGCAAGCTTACCGATCACAACGGCAAGAAGATCGATTTCCGTAATGTCATTCTGATCATGACGACCAATGCGGGCGCTTCCGACATGGCGAAAGCCGGAATCGGGTTTGGCCGTGAGGTAAGGGTCGGTGAGGATCAGGAAGCGATCAAGCGGATGTTCACGCCGGAATTCCGGAACCGGCTGGACGCGGTCATCCCCTTCGCGCCGTTGACGACCGAAATCGTCGCCCAGGTGGTGGAAAAATTCGTGATGCAGCTGGAAGCTCAGCTGGCGGATCGGAATGTGACGATCGAGCTGTCCTCGGCCGCCAAGGAGTTCCTGGCCGAGCGCGGGTACGAGCCGCTTTATGGCGCGCGGCCGCTGGCCCGGGTGATCCAGGAGCTGATCAAGAAGCCGCTCGCCGAGGAACTGCTGTTCGGCAAGCTGGTGAAAGGCGGCGCGGTCAAGGTCACGCTGAAAGACGGCAAGCTGGCTTTCGATGTTACCGAGGCAGCGCTTCCCGCGTTGCCGCGGCCGGAATCCGAAGGCGACGATCCGAGCGGCGAGAAATTGCCCGAGGAAGTTCAGTAGGAAACAATCATTATTAAGCTTTAATTCGTAGACATAAGGCCGGGGGAATTGCTCTCCCGGCCTTATCCTTTTGCGGTCAACTTGCCTAATACGCGTGCTCGCCGCAGAATTGATGCATGATCGATCTTACATTCTGCGGTTGCGGATCGGGGCTTCGGCGCCTGCGCTGCTGCGGGCTGGATCTGGCGGGGATTAGTCCGGCTGAGGCGTCCGCGGTGTTGTCGCCGATGGCGGCGGCAGCGTCGGCGGCGCTGGACGCGGGGGATAAGGCTGGGGCGGAGGCGCAGATCCGCCAATTGCTCGAGCTGGCGCCGGGACGCGAGGATGCGCTGATTTTGCTGTATCGGATTTCGCGCGAGGCTGGGCGCTGGGCGGCGGCCGAAGCGCTGATCCGGCGCGTGGTTGCGATAAATCCGAATAATTTCTGGGCGACCAACGAGCTTACCTTGCTGCTGCTCGGCAAGGGGGCGCTGCCGGAGGCGGAGCTGCATGCGCGCAATGCCGTGCGCATCGCGCCGAAAAGCCCGCAGGCGCATAATTTGATGGGGCTGGTGCTGACGGAAGCGAACCGGCCGCAAATTGGCGAATATCATTATCGGCAGGTGCTGGCGCTGGCCGACGGCGATGAGCCGATTACCCTGGCCAATCTGGCCTGGAATTTGAAGACCCAGGGAAGGATGGAAGAGGCGCGCCGGCTGTATGGCGAATCCATCCGGCTTAAGCCCGATATTCTACAGACCGTTCTGGGTTGGGCGCGGCTGGAGGAAGCTGATCGGAAATTTGAGGCGGCGCTGGATTTGCTGGACAAGGCCGAAGCGATCGAGCCGAATAATCCTAGCGTCGGGCTGACGCGCGCGACCGTTCTGGCGCGGTTGAACCGGCCGGAGGCGGCGTTAGCGCTTTTGGGAGAGGGCGGTCCTGGTGCCGGCGATGCCGGGCGGGCGCAGCTTGGGCCGGCGGAGCTTTCCGAGAAGGGCAGGTTGCTGGACCGGCTTGGCCGGCATGACGAGGCGTTTGCCGCCTATGACGCGGGCAAGAAACGCGCGCTGGAGATGGGGGCGCGACGCTATCTCAGCGACGCCGCGCGTGATCTGACGGTGCGGAATATGGGGTTTTTTACGTCGCGCCGGCTGACCACGCTGCCGCGTGCATCGGTGCGGCCCGGCATGGCGCAGCCGATTTTTATTGTCGGATTTCCGCGCTCCGGGACCACGCTGATCGAACAGACGCTGAGCGTGCATCCGCGGATTTCGGCCGGGGATGAGTTGCCGTTTATCAATGATGTGACGCAGATCATGCCGCGTCTGCTTGCGAGCCCGCTGAGCTATCCCGAGGCGCTGGCGGAATTATGGATGGGGGACCAGCGGGACGGGCTGGATGAGCTGCGCGATTATTATCTGAATCGCGCCGCCAAAAGCGGGTTCATCGAGGACGGCGCCGATTGGTTCACCGATAAAATGCCGTTGAACGAAACCCATCTTGGTTTGATCTCTCTGCTGTTTCCGGAATCGCCGATTATTCATGTTGTCAGGCACCCGCTGGATGTTTTGCTATCGGTCTATGCCAATCATTTGACGCATGGATTTTTTTGCGCAGCCGAGATGGAGAGCATCGCCCAGCATTACGTTCTGACTGCGGATTTAATTGCGCATTACAAGGACAATCTTGCGATGCGTTATCTGCCGGTGCGCTACGAGGATATGGTGACGGACCAGGAGAGGAGTGTACGCAAGATTCTCGGGTTTATCGGCGTTGAATATGACGCGGAATGCCTGCGCTTCGAGCAGAACACCCGCTATGCCCGCACGGCCAGCTACGCCCAGGTGACGGAGAAATTATACGGCAGGTCGCGGCTTCGCTATCGGCATTACGTTGAGCATTTGCGGCCGGTTCTGGAAATGCTTGGGCCGGTGATTGACCGGCTGGGCTATTCGGTCGATGACGCGAGCGAAGAGCGCCTCAGCCGGCGCATCGCCTGACCGGCGACAATGGAGGAAATACATGCCGCGCCAGCCATTTACCGTTGCCGTGCTGTTGAGTGTAAGCGGGCTCATCCCCTTTCTGCTGATTGCCCTGGTGATCCTGTTTGATCCGCTGGCCTCGCAAACCGCGATTGAGGTTTTGATTTCCTATGGCGCCGTCGTGTTGTCGTTCATCGGCGCCGTGCATTGGGGGTTTGCCTTGCGCGATGTGGCCCATCCCGTGACCGGCGAGCCGCTGACGCCGGCAGTGCTGGGGGCGGAGCGCCAGCTGCTTGGCTTCGGTGTTGTGCCGGCGCTGATCGGCTGGGTGGCTTTGCTGGCCATGATCCATTTCAACGCACCGGGCTTGTCGATTTTCCTGCTGCTGGCAGGGTTTTTTATTACGATCGTGGTGGAGACCATCGGCAAGGGGCGGGGGATTGTTGCCAGCAATTATCTGGCGCTGCGCTGGGCGGTTTCGATCGTGGTGCTGATCACGCTGCTGGTGGTGCTGTTTGCGGTGCTTTCCGGGATGCGGGTTGGTTAGGGAAGGAAGCGCTTCTTTTTTGAATGCGGGCCATGGGCGCGAGTTCGCCAACGCCGCAGGTCGAGGTTCAAAAAGTTTTTGCGCCGCTTTTTTCAAAAAAGGCGACCTGCCTTACTTATCTTGACCTTCCTATGATGGGATACTTATATCCTGCTTTATGGATCAGGCTGTTGCCGTTACGGATTTTGAGCTCGCCATTGGTGGGATGAGCTGTGCCAGCTGTGCGGCCAGGGTTGAGAAATCCTTATACCGGGTGCCGGGCGTCCAGCGTGTGAGCGTCAATCTTGCCAGTGAGACCGCGCATGTAGAGGCGGTGGGCACTGATTTGGCGGCGCTGATCTCCGGCGTTGGCAGGGCGGGCTATACGGCGAGTGAGCGCGGCGCGCGGCCGCGGGAGTCGCGCCGCGAGCTGGTGGAGCTGGCCGCGGCGGTGGTTCTGTCCGTGCCTTTGTTGATTGGCATGGTTTTGCGCCTGCCTGGCTGGCTGGAGTTGGTTTTGGCGACGCCGGTGCAGTTCTGGCTGGGGGCGCGGTTTTATGTGGCCGGGTTCAAAGCCTTGCGCGCCGGGACCGGCAATATGGATTTGCTGGTGGCGCTTGGGACATCGGCTGCGTATTTTTTGTCGGTGGTGGATTTTGCTCAGGGGTCTGGGCCGCTTTATTTCGAGAGCTCGGCGGTGGTGATTACGCTGGTGCGGCTGGGCAAATATCTGGAGGGTCGGGCGAAGCGTGAGGCGGTGAAGTCGGTCGCGGGGTTGGCGAAGTTGCGGCCGGCTTTGGCGCATGGCGCGGCGGGGGATGTGGCGCTGGCGCGGGTTGCCGTTGGCGATGTGCTTGAAGTGCGCGCCGGCGAGCTTGTGCCGGTGGATGGGATTGTGGTCAGCGGCGCCGGTTATGTTGATGAATCTCACCTGACTGGGGAGAGCCTGCCGGTGTTGCGGGCGGTGGGCGATAAAATTCTGGCGGGGGCGTTGAACCGGGACGCGGTGTTGCGTTTGCGGGTGGTGAGCGCGCCGGGGGAGAGTTTCCTCGACCGGATGGGGCGGTTGATTGACGCGGCTCAGGGGTCGAAGCCGGAGATTCAGCGGTTGGCGGACCGGGTTTCGGCGGTGTTCGTGCCGGTGGTGGTTTTTATAGCTGTGGTTACTTTTGTTGGTTGGATGCTGGCCGGCGCGCCTGCTGCCGCGGCGATGATCAATGCGGTTTCCGTGCTGGTGATCGCCTGCCCCTGTGCGTTGGGGTTGGCGACGCCGGCGGCGATTCTGGCGGGTACGGGGGCTGCAGCGTCGCGCGGGATCTTGATTCGGAATGCCGGCGTGTTGGAGCAGGCGGTCAGGCTGGATCTGGTGGTGTTCGATAAGACCGGAACGCTGACCGAGGGGTCGCCAATGTTGACGGGCGTGGAGGTTCTGGGCGATCTGCCGCGCGATGAGATACTGGCTGTAGCTGCGGCTTTGGCTGCGGGGGATAATCATCCGTTATCGGCGGCGTTGCGGCTGGACGGGGCGCGGAATGCGACAAATCTTCGTAGCCTGCCGGGACGTGGGGTTGAGGGTAGCGTGGATGGCGTGCGGTATATTCTGGGATCGGCCGCGTTGATTGCCGATGCCGGGGGGATTGCGCCGGCGGAGGAGGCGTCGCGTTCTTATCTCGGCTATGCCGATGGAACGCTGCTTGCGGGTTTCGCGTTTGCCGATCGGGTACGGGCGGATGCGAAGGTTGCCGTGGCGCGGTTGCGCAGGATGGGCTGCGCGGTGATGTTGCTGTCCGGTGATGGGGCGCTGGCTGCGAATGCGGTTGGCCGGGAGCTTGGGATTGGCGAGGTCGTGGCAGGCGCCACGCCGGAGCGGAAACGCGAAGTTATTCAGGCTAAGCGCGAAGCCGGGCTTGTGGTGGCGATGGTGGGCGATGGCATAAACGATGCCGCGGCGATGGCCGAAGCCGATATCGGCATTGCGATCGGGAATGCGGCGGATGTGGCGATTGAGACCGCGGATATTTCGCTGCTGCGGCCGGTGCTCGGCCTGGTGCCGGATGCGCTGGCGTTGTGCAGGCGCAGTGAGGCGGTGCTGAAACAAGGGCTGTTCTGGGCGATGGTGTATAATTTAATCGGTATTCCGTTGGCGGCTTCCGGAATATTGAGTCCGATGGTGGCGGCGCTGGCGATGGCGGCGTCTTCGGTCTCGGTGCTGGCCAATGCGCTGCGGCTGCGCAGTTGGAAGCCGGCATGAACGATCTCGTCACCATTCATGAGGCGTCGATGGCGACCGGTGTGTCGGCAAAGATGATCCGGCATTATGAGAGCATCGGGCTGATTGCGGCGCCGGTCCGGACGGAGAATCGGTACCGGCATTATGCGGCGCGGGATCTGCATGAGCTGGGGTTTATTCGCCGGGCGCGAGATTTGGGGTTTTCGATCGACGATATACGGCATCTGTTGGCTTTGTGGCGGGATCGCAGCCGGAGCTCGGCGGAAGTAAAGACAATTGCGTTACGCCATATTGCGGCCTTGGAGGAGAAAGCGGCTGCCTTGCATGCGATGAGTGAGACATTGCGGCATCTGGCGGCGCATTGTCATGGGGATAATCGGCCGGATTGCCCGATCCTCGACGCTTTGGATACGCTGCGTTGACCAGCGCGCAGGCTGGCATTTCTTGACTTTTGCGTTGTTTTTCCGGATAGGGCAGGGGCGATAAGCGCAAATGCGCTCCCGCACGCTTGAGCGTGCGTTATTCCTTTACGAATAGGTTTTTTGATTGTCCGATAGCCAGCACGACGAAGCGGTTTTTCCCGCACAGGTCGATTCCGACCCGACAGACGCATTCCCGGAAGCGGAAGAGGCGGCTGTGATGGGGTCGTCCGAAGGCGATGAGGAGTTGGAGTCGGCTGAGGATGTGGATGGTTTCGGGCCGCTTGGGTTGTCGGAGCCGATTTTGCGGGCGCTGCATGACAAGGGTTATTTGCGGCCGACGCCGATTCAGGCGCAGGCGATCCCCACCGTGCTGATGGGCCGCGACGTGCTTGGCTGCGCGCAGACCGGGACCGGCAAGACCGCCGGGTTTACGCTGCCGCTGTTGGATATTCTTTCCGGCTCGCGGTCGCGGGCGCGGATGCCGCGGTCGTTGATTTTGGAGCCGACGCGGGAACTTGCGTTGCAGGTGGCGGAGAATTTCGTCGCCTATGGGAAATATTTGAAACTCAATCATGCGTTGCTGATTGGCGGCGAGAGCATGTCGGATCAGAAGGAGACGCTCGCCAAGGGTGTGGATGTTTTGATTGCGACGCCCGGCCGGTTGATCGATCTGTTCGAGCGTGGCGGATTGTTGCTGACCGATGTGCGGGTGCTGGTGATCGACGAGGCGGACCGCATGCTGGATATGGGATTCATCCCGGATATCGAGCGTATTGTGGCGATGCTGCCGCGGACTCGGCAGACGCTGTTTTTCTCGGCCACCATGGCGCCGGAAATTCGCCGGCTGGCGGATGCATTTTTGCAAAATCCGAAAGAGATCACGGTATCCAAACCAGCTTCGGTTGCGACGACCATTACGGCCGGACTGGCGCTGGTGGCGCAGCATGACAAGCGCGAGGCGCTGCGGCGGTTGATCCGGTCTGAAGATGTGCAGAATGCGCTGATCTTCTGCAATCGGAAGCGCGATGTGGATATTCTGCTGAAATCGCTGATCAAGCATAATTTTGACGCCGGCGCCTTGCATGGCGATCTGGCGCAGTCTGTCCGGTTCTCGACGCTGGAGAAATTCAAGGCGAATGAGATCCGGCTGCTGGTGTGCTCGGATGTGGCGGCCCGCGGGATCGATATCGGCGGGTTGAGCCATGTGTTCAATTTCGACGTGCCGCATCATGCCGAGGATTATGTGCACCGGATTGGCCGCACGGGCCGCGCTGGGCGGGATGGGAAGGCGTTTACCATCGCTTGCCCGGAAGACCGGTTGGCCGTGGAGGCGATTGAGAAGCTGGTTGCGGCGCCGATTCCGCGCATCGAGATCCCTGGTTTGGATGCGGTGGAATGGGCGGAAGATGATGGCCGGCGTGGCCGTGGCCGGGGGCGTTCGAAGCCGGCGGCTAAGGCACCGGCCAAAGTCGCCAAGACTGAGGCGGCACCGAAAGAGGACGAGCCGAGGCCTGCGCGTGCGAAAGCTTCGGGTGAGCGTGGTTCGCGCCGGAATGCTGAGCGGGCGCCGCGGGATGATGCTAAGCCGGTTGTTCAGGTAGATACTTCGCGTGTTTCACGTGAAGAATCCTCACGCGCTGTTCGCGACGATGCAACACGTTTTCCGCGCGACGATGCAACGCGTGCGCCGCGTAATGACAAACGGCGCGATGAATCGGCGGAAGCGCCGGCGCGCGAGGAGTATCGGCGCCGCGACAATCGCTACCCGGATCGGAACCAGGATAACGGGCCGAGCGTGGTTGGATTTGGCGCCGATGTTCCGGCTTTCATGTTGATCCGCAAGCGGCCCGCTGCGGTGGAAGCTCTGGAGGTTTTCAATGATAGCGATGCCGATCTGCCGGATGAAGACAACGGCGGCGAAATCGCGGCGTGAGCGAGGCGGCGCGTCTTAAGGGTAAGTTCGCTGGCTTTGCCTGGGACGATGCGCTGCGGTTTGATTCCCAGCTGACGGAAGACGAGCGGGCAATAAGGGATGTCGCGCATCAATATGCGCAGGAGAAATTGCAGCCGCGGGTGCTGATGGCGTTTCGCGATGAGCATTATGATCGCGCGATTTTGTCTGAAATGGGCGAGCTTGGTTTTCTTGGCGCGACGCTGGATAGCCATGGCTGCGCGGATATTTCCTATGTTTCCTACGGGCTGATTTCGCGCGAGATCGAGCGGGTGGACAGCGGCTACCGGAGCGCGTTTTCGGTGCAATCCTCGCTGGTGATGTATCCGATCTGGGCGTTTGGCTCCGAGGCGCAGAAGGATAAATATCTGCCAAAATTGCGGAGCGGCGAGCATGTCGGCTGTTTTGGGCTGACGGAGCCGGATGCGGGGTCTGATCCGGCTTCCATGCGCAGCCGGGCAAAGGTGGTGGATGGCGGGTTTTTGCTGAATGGGGCGAAAACCTGGATTACCAATTCGCCGATTGCCGATACGCTGGTGGTCTGGGCGAAGGATGATGCCGGGGATATCCGCGGGTTTATTCTGGAACGCGGGTTTGCCGGGCTGGAGACGCCGAAGATTGAGGGCAAGTTCTCGCTGCGGGCTTCGATTACCGGCATGATCATGATGCAGGATGTGTTCGTGCCGGCGGAGAATATGCTCCCGAAGGTGAAGGGGCTGAAGGGGCCGTTTTCATGCCTTAATAATGCGCGCTACGGGATTGCCTGGGGCGCTTTGGGGGCGGCGGAATTCTGTCTGTCGGCAGCGCGCAGCTATACGCTGGACCGAAAAATGTTCGGGCGGCCGCTGGCCAATACGCAGCTGGTGCAGAAGAAGCTGGCCGACATGCTGACCGAGATTACGCTGGGGCTGCAATCTGTTTTGCAGCTTGGGCGGTTGATGGACAAAGGCGAGGCGGCGCTGGAGATGATTTCGCTTTGTAAACGCAATTCCTGCGGCAAGGCGCTGGATATTGCGCGGCTTGCCCGCGATATGCATGGCGGCAATGGGATTGCCGATGAGTATCATGTGATCCGCCATATGATGAACCTTGAGACCGTGAATACCTATGAAGGTGCGCATGACGTGCATGCGTTGATTTTGGGACGGGGCATTACTGGGCTTTCCGCGTTCTGAGTACACGCCGGAGCGCTGCGGCGGCAAAACCGATTACGGGCTTCGGGCCCGATTTCCCTTTTGCCTATGATGACTGGCTGAATCATAAGGCCGGGCTTGGCAGTATTCCTGCGCTCAATCATGGCGCGGAGGTTGCCGTTATCGGCGGCGGCCTTTCCGGGATTGTGGCTGCCTATGAGCTGATGAAGCTTGGGCTGAAGCCGGTGGTTTATGAGCAGGGCCGGCTTGGCGGGCGGTTGCGAAGCCAGGTGTTTCAGGGCGCTGAGGGGATCGTCGCCGAGCTTGGCGGCATGCGGTTTCCAAAATCTTCAACCAGTTTCTATCATTATGCCGATTTGACCGGGTTGGAGCGGACGCCTTTTCCTAATCCGCTTGACCCGGCCTCGCCCAGCACGATGATCGATCTGGAGGGCGAGATTTCCTATATCGAAACGCCGGACGATCTGCCGCCGTTGCTGCGCGAGGTGCAGCAGGCATGGGCCGCGGCACTGGAGGCCGGGGCTGATTTTGGGGCGCTGCAGCGTGCGATCCGTGAACGCGATACGGCGGTTTTGAAGCAGATATGGAATCGGCTGGTGCCGCTTTGGGATGAGCGCACGTTTTATGATTTTGTTGCAAGTGCGCCGGCTTTTCAAAAACTCTCGTTCCGGCATCGGGAGGTTTTCGGGCAAGTCGGGTTTGGTACGGGTGGATGGGATAGTGATTTTCCCAACTCGATGCTGGAGATTTTGCGCGTTGTTGCGACCGGGCTTGATGAGGACCAGCAGCTGATTATGGGCGGCGTTGAGCAATTGCCGCGGCGGTTGTGGGCTGACGCTCCCGGACAAATCGCGCATTGGCCGAAGGGGACGTCGCTGAATGGGCTGCATGGGGGCGCGCCCCGGCCCGGGGTGGTGCGGCTGGCGCGGGCCTCGACCGATCGGATTGCGGTGACCGACCGGTGGGGGGATACGCGGCTTTATCCGGCGGTGCTGGCGACCTGCCAGTCCTGGCTGCTGACGACGTCGATTTCCACCGGCGAGGATTTGTTTTCGCAAAAGCTGTGGATGGCGCTGGATCGGACGCGTTATATGCAGTCTTCGAAAACCTTCGTGATGGTGGATCGGCCGTTTTGGCGGGAGCGGGATCCGATAACCAACCGGTATCGGATGAGCACCACGCTTTCGGACCGGCTGACGCGGGGGACCTATTTGTTTGATAATGGCGCGGATCGGCCTGGGGTTATCTGCCTGTCCTATTCCTGGATGTCGGATGCGATGAAGGTGCTGCCGTTATCCGCGGATCAGCGCGTGAATTTGATGCTGAATGCGTTGAAGGCGATTTACCCGGATCTTGATCTGGCCAAGCATATCATCGGTGATCCGATTACCGTGTCCTGGGAAAATGATCCGGGGTTCCTAGGGGCGTTTAAAGGCGCGCTGCCCGGGCATTACCGGTATAATCGGCGGATGTATTGCCAGTTCATGCAGGAATCGCTGCCGCCTGCGGAACGAGGGATTTTTTTGGCGGGGGATGACATCTCCTGGACTCCGGCCTGGGCTGAAGGCGCCGTGCAGACCGCGCTGAACGCGGTTTGGGGGATTATGCATCATTTTGGCGGCAAGAGTGCTGCGGAAAATCCTGGGCCCGGGGATTTGTTCGATCGGATTGCGCCCATTGAATTGCCGGATTGAGATGAGCCATTGCCAGCATTACGGCATCTGCGGCGGTTGTGCGTTTGAGGATCGCGCCGCGGTCGATAAATCGGGGGTCTTGCGGGAGGCGCTGATCCGGGCTGGGTATGAGAATCCGGCGGTGGCACCGTTAGTGGAAATTCCGCTGCGGACACGCCGGCATGTTGATCTGGCGGCGGTGCGCGATGGCGCCGTGATCACGCTGGGGCTGCACAAAGCGCGCAGTGCCGAGGCGGTGGATATGCTGGAATGCGTGCTGGTGGATCCGCGCATTCTGTCCTTGCTGCCGCATTTGCGGGGGTTGCTGCGCAGGTTGGAGGCGTTTCGGCGAACCGGCTCGGTGATTATCAATTATCTTGATCGCGGCGCGGATGTTCTGATCCGGACCGATGCCGAGGTGACCACGGCGGATCGCCGGAACATCATTGCGTTTGCGCGGGCGCATCAGGTGCTGCGGATCAGCCAGGCGAAGGAAAAATCTGAGGCTGAGCCTATCATTATTCTTGATCAGCCGGTGATCACGCTGTCGGGTGTTGCGGTTGAGCCGGCGCCGGGGGCGTTCATGCAGGCGAGCGGCCAAGGGGAGGCCGCGATTATTGCGGCGGTGCTGGCCGGGCTGCCGAAGCTGAATGCGAAATCGCGGATTGCCGAGCTTTACGCCGGGATTGGGACGCTGACCTTTGCGTTGGTGCAAGCGGCGCGGGTGGAAGCGTATGAGGGGTCGGCGGACGCGGTTGCGGCGCTGGAGATTGCCATACGCCGGAGTAATCTGGCGGGGCGGATTAAACTGGAGCTGCGGGATTTGGCGCGCCGGCCGTTGCAGGCGGCTGATTTGAAGGGCTGTGCAGCGGTGGTGCTGGACCCGCCTTATGCGGGGGCGGCCAATCAGATGCGGTTTTTGGTGGCCGCCGGGGTGCCGCGGGTGATTTACGTGAGTTGTAACCCGAAGGCGCTGGCGATGGATGCCTATGCGCTGAAGAAGGCTGGGTATGGGTTGCTGGCAGCCACGCCGATTGATCAATTTCCGTATTCGGAGAATTTGGAGAGCGTGGTAGTGTTTGGGTTGCTAAAGTAATTGGGGTTCGAGTTCCGATAGTGGTGGTTCGGTGGGCAGGTCTTGCAATAATGTGGCGCCGCATTCGATCAGAAAATCGGCGGTTCTATCAAAAAATTCTGGTTCGCGGGTGCGGTCGGCGATGTCGCCTTTTGGTAGCCAGATGATCGTCTCATAGCGGGCGCGGGTAAGTAGGACGCGATAAGTGTTAAGACGAAAATCCTTTGCGTCCTGACGCTTTGGGTTTTGCCATTTTGTGCCGACGAATTTGCGGATTTGCCAAGCGCCGTTCCACAGCAGATCGCCGCCCCAGCAGAGGCCCACGAGATCTAGTTCCAGGCCCTGGCAGGCAAATTGCGTGGCCGGGATTTCAAGCGCGTCGGAGGCGCGCACGTCTGGCCAGTTGTTTAGAAACCAGTTTGCGATAGCGTCCTGGTCTAGATGCGGAAAGTCGGGCCAGATGCCGTCAGCCACCAATCGCCTGGCGCCGGTGCTGCACACCAAGCCGGCGCGGCGTTCACCGCGCGCCATGCTGCGTAACGCTGTGCGCATTAGCGGCAGCGATCTTGTGACGATGAACGGGACGCCGTCTTCCGCGTGGGCTTTGGCTTCGGCCAAGTTTCCGCGCAGCACGGCATCCACCCATGGCGCGCCGGAAGATGTGCGAATGGACCTGACCGGAATGTCGAGATGCAATGCGGGATTGATCGTGATGCCGGCGGGGATTGCGGTGAAGAGGCGCTGTCTTGGCTCAATGGTTGTCAGCACTGAGGGCGCCGCGTGGATTTGCCATTCCGGGCGGCTCGCCAATGCGCGGCCCCATTCGCCGAGGCCGGCTTCGCCGGTGTTTATTTCCTGGCCGTTGCCGACGAGTGCGATCACTACGGCGTAATCCTTGTGCTTTCCCATGATTTCCAGGAACAGCGCGGCTTCGCTATCGTTTAATTGGAATTTTCGTGCGCCGTAGGCGGCGTCCCAGGCGCGTTGTGCTTCGTCGAAAACCACGACGTGCTCGTGCGGGGGGTCAAGGCGGTCGACGTTGTCGCGGACAAATCCGGTCAGACCTTGGACAGCGCTCTCGGTTTTCTGCCTGGCCTGGCGGATTGATCCGCCGGGCAGGGATGCGGCATCGCGGGCTAGAGCCTCGCGGAGCACGTGGACTAAAGGTAGGTTGCCGGTGAGAAAGGCGGCGCCGGTATCGGCGCCGAAGACGGCGTTCAATCCGCAGAGGGTTTTGCCGGCGCCGGGAATGCCGGTGACGAATACGATGACGTATTGGCCATTGTTTTTTGCATCTGCAACGGCCTGCATGATGACGCTGGTTGTGCGGGTCAGGTTGCTGATGTCGGCGCGGGCGGCGGCGATCTCCGCGACACCATGTTTTCGGTAAAGCATTGTCGCTGCTTCGATGATGGTTGGCACCGGGCGATACGGTGCGTGCTCCCATTTCTCGATTTTGATGTTTCGGTGAGGAACAGCTGAGACGAGTAGGTTTAGGAGGTTGGGCAGTGACTTGGCCGAAGCTAAAAAGATCGGATCGGTGACGCCGTGCCAGTAGAGTGGCCAGATGGGTTCGGGCGCATGTGCTTCGCTTGCGACGAGTATCGGTACGATTGTTGCGGTTCGGCTTTCGCTATGGAAATCCTGTAGGTCGAGCGCGTAGTCTTCGGTTTGGTTGCGTGCGGCCCGGTCGAAGACGGTCGAGCCGATTTTGAATTCGAAGAGAAAGATTGCGCGGTCGGAGATTAAAACGGCGTCTAGCCGGCGTCCGAGGCGAAGCAAAGGGTATTCGAAGAGTAGCCGCCAGTGGTTTGGCAGGCTGTGGAGTGCAGAACGTAGAATTGCGATTTGCTGGTGCCAGGCGCGCAATTGCTGATCGTGGTTCAGCGGGTGGGTTTCGATCGCCCGGAATGCCAGGCGTCCGATGATGCTGGAATCTGTGTTGCTGTTGAAGTCGGCCAGGGTTCCTGACCACCAGGCTTGCGGGGTTATTTGAGGCGCGACCGGAGATTCATTCACGGGTCGACAGTTGCAGGGTACGGTTCTGAATGCAATGGAAGTGAAATGAATTAGCGATGGGTGACGCTGCGCTTACCCATCCTACGGCGATAGCGGATTAATCGAACAGCGCGAAGTAGCGGGTTTCTATGCTGGAGCGGGGGATGGGGTGCTCCGCGGTTTCGTCGTGGAAGGCGACGTGGAGGGTTTTGGATTGGTCGGGGTGGCGGGAGTCGAAGCCTTTGAAGATGATCATTTCGTCCGGTGTCATGTCGGGGAAATACCACCATTGGTGACGGGGGCTGTAGCGGCTGCCGCGCGAGCGGTAGGTGACTTCGCGGGCCTCGGTTTTCATGTGGTATTCGATGGGGACGATGTCTTCGCCGCGGACGGTGCGGCCGTCGCAGATTGCGAGCGGGAAATCCTGCGGCGGGTCGGAGAGGACGCGCCAGCTTTGGTACAGGACGTGGCGGCTGTAGGGGGCGGGGGTGACGGCGTGCAGCTCCAGCGTTTCGCGGAGTTGTTGTTCGGCCTCCTCGGGATCGTAATCGAGATGCACCCAGCCGGCGGGGGTCATCATCTTCTGGCGGGTGTTTTGGGTGCTGAATCGCACGGCCGAGGCGTTGATGGGGTAGACCGCGCGGGCGCCGGTCAGGCATTGGATGAAGGGGGTTGTTTCGTCCCAATAGGCCTTCATCGCCGGTGAGGTTTTGAGCGGGGTGCGCTCCGCGGTTAGCTCCGTCAGGCGGGTTTGGACGACGCGGCTGTGGCAATGGGTTAGTTCGAAGCCCTCCTGTTCCAGGGATGGCGGGATCGCCGCTTCGCGGCCGTTGCGGATGGTGAGCGGCTGGCGGTCGAGGGTTTCCTCGCCCAGGATGCGGGCGGAATAGTCGACGAACAAGGTGTCGAGATCGCTGCGCAGATAGGGGATTTTGGCGCGAATGCTGTGCGGAGGAACTCCCATCACAGTCTCCTTCCCAGTTTATGATGTTTATTGCCGGCGAGCGTATTTGATTCTGCCCGGGAGTCAATTTACGGCGCGAAACGGTTTGTTTTGGGTAAGACATAGAAAACGGGCGTCACGTTGCGGTGACGCCCGTTTTTGAGAAAGATGGATTGCTTCGGCGGCTGCGCCGCCTCGCAATGACGTCTGTCTTAGTCGCCAGCGGCCGGGTGCATGGAGCCCATCCGTACCGGCTCGCGGGCCGGGGCCGCAACCTTGCGGGTTGCGGGGGCAGGCATGGAAGCCAGGATCGAGACAGTCACCGAGGCCAGGTACGGCAGGGACTGGGTGAACAGTACCACGCACCACAGGATGGTCTCGATGGTTGCCCAGTGATGGCCGAAGCCGACCAGCAGTAGGGCGGTCCAGGTGAGCGCCAGCAGGCCGAATTCCTCGCGGGCCATGACCAGGCCTTGCACCAGAGCCGGGGCGTTTTTCATCTTCGGGGTGCGCAGGAACGGCAGCGAGTTGGTGAACAGGCCTTTCCAGACGGCCTTGCCGATGCTGTGCGAGAGTGCCAGCCCGCCGATTGCGGCGCCCAGGCGGTCTTTGAAACCGCAGGGCACGCGGGCGGCGTAGAGCGCCAGGATCTGCACGATCTTGAAGACGAACAGGCCGATCGAGGGCAGCATGAACAAAGCGATCGGGAATTCGAAGCGCACCGGATCCAGGATCAGGCCGGCCGACCAGGCGAGGCCCATCACCAGGAACACCAGGCCTAAAGCGTCGCCCATCCACGGCAGCCAGCCGGTGATGAAGTGCCAGCGTTGGCCGAGCGTCAGGTCGTGGTTGAAGGGCGAGAACAGCGCGCGCCAGTTGGCACGGACGATGCGCATCGCACCATAGGCCCAGCGGTAGCGCTGTTTGCGGAAGGCGTTGAAGTCGTCCGGCATGACGCCCTTGCCGAAGCTCTTCTTGGAGTAGACGGCTTCATAGCCGGCGCGGAACAGGCGCAGGCCGAGCTGGCTGTCCTCGGTGATGCACCATTCGGCCCAGCCGTTTTCGTTGGCCAAAGCTTCGCGGCGGACCAGGGTCATGGTGCCGTGCTGGATGATGGCGTTACGCTCGTTGCGGGTCACCATGCCGGCGTGGAAGAAGCCGGCGTATTCCCAGAACATCAGGCGCTTGAAGAAGCTGCCGTCGTTGTCGCGGTAGTCCTGCGGGGATTGGGTGAAGCCGACGTTCGGGTTGTCGAAGGCCGGCGCCATGCAGCGCAGCCAGTCGGGCTCGACGATGTAGTCGCTGTCCAGCACGCCGATGATGGTGGCGTCGGGGGCGGTTTCGCGGAGCGCGAAGTTCAGCGCGCCGGCCTTGTAGCCTTTGTACTTGCCGAGCGTGAAGAAGCGGAATTTCGGGCCGAGGCGGGCGCAATGTTCGGCAACCGGCTCCCAGATATGCGGGTCCATGGTGTTGTTGTCGATCACCAGGACTTCGTAGTCCTCGTAGTCGAGGGCTGCCAGGGCGTCCAAGGTCTGGCGGACCATGTGCGGGGGTTCGTTGCAGATCGGCAGATGCAGCGAGACTTTCGGCAGTTTCGTGCCGGACAAAGCCGGGACCGGTTCAAAATGGCGGTTGCGGACGCGACCGAAGATGGTTTCCGCGAGATCAAAACTGTCGGCAATCAGCAGGAAGAGCAGCAGGCCCTGGCCGGCGGCGAGCACGCCCCAGACCGCGGCGGCGCCGAGCGAGAGATAGGTCTGGCCCATGGTCATCAGCAGCAGCGCCAGCGTGGCGGCGAAGCCTTCAACCAGGCCGGCAAAGATGAGCTTGCCGGGCAGGCGCATGTCCGGACGGCGCGACAGCAGGGTCATGGTGGCGACCAGCGTGAGCAGGATGCTGCCCAAAGCGTAGAAGATCCAGTCCGGGTGGTTTTCAACCGCACCCGTCAGCGACCATTTCTGGGCGCGGTCGAGGGTGAACATGCCCCAATAGCCGGCGGCGCGGCCCTCAAAGCTGGTTTTCCAGGGCTGGTCGAAGGCTTCCATCACAAAATACTGGATGTGCTGCTTTTGCGCGAGGTTGAAGAAGTCGCGCATGAAGCGGGCCTGGTTGACGGTGCTGGCGCGGGCGGCGCCGATGTCGATACCATCCGACGGCCAGCCGATTTCACCGATCACGATGCGCTTGTCGGGGAAGGCTTTATGCACGGCGGCGAGGCGGTTCATCGCATCCTGCAAGGCGTAGCTTTCCGGCACGCCTTCCCAGTAGGGCAGCAGATGGACGGTGATGAAGTCCACGGAGTTCCCAAGGTTCGGGTATTTCAGCCAGACGTGCCAGGGCTCGGCGGTGGAAACCGGCACATGCGTTGCGGATTTAACTTGGTTGATGTCACGGATCAGCTCGGGCACCGGCACGTCGCCGCGCAGCACGGTCTCGTTGCCGACCATGATCTGCTTCACGTCGGCATTGGCGTTGGCGATCTGGATGACTTTAGCGATCTCAGTCGCGTTGGCGTCCGGGTGGCGGTCCAGCCAGGCGCCCAGAGTGACGTTCAAGCCCATGTTTTCGGCAAGCGCCGGGATCGTGCCGAGATCGCCCTCAACCGTGTAGGTACGGATGTTTTTGGTGTGCTGGGAGACCAGCTGCAGGTCGGATTTGATCTGCGCGGTCGTCGGGTACTGGTTCTTCTCCGGGCTTTCGCCGGCGTGGAAGGGGGAGAAGGCGAAGCCGCCGATGGCGCCGTTATAGGGGGTAATGTCGGTGACCGGGCGGTTGACGCCGGCCCAGATGCCAAAAGCGATGACCGCGGCGCCCAGAGCAGCGCCCCAGGAGGAAACACTTAGCCAGCCCTTGCGGGTTTTGCGCTGCAAATCCTGGGTGGAGAGCTGGGCGGTCTGGCGGCGAATTTGAGCCTGGAACGTCATCTTTATGATCCAAAATCTTACGGGATTATCCCCGTCGGATCGTCACTTAAAATTACAGTGCGGCGGGCGCTGGGCCGGATTGTGTCGCGATTAAGGCAAACGTAATGAATCGGCGGTGGAGCGGCGTATTTTTTAAACGAAAATGCAGTTACAATGCGACATGCCTCTCGCGTTACAGCTGTTCATTCTTGCCATCCTTATTCTTCTCAACGGGGTTTTTGCCTTAAGCGAGTTGGCGCTGGTCTCGGCGCGGCGCGCGATGCTGACGCTGATGGAGCGGCGGCAGGTGCGCGGGGCGGCACGGGCCAGGGCGCTGGCGGATAACCCGCAGGCCTATCTGCCGGCGTCGCAGTTCGGGATTACGCTGATCGGCATTCTGACCGGGGTGTTCGGCGGGGCGCAGCTTGGGACGAGGCTGGCGGTGCCTTTGGGGCGTATCCATTGGCTCGGGCATTATACCAACTCGCTGGCGCTGGCGATTACCGTGCTGATCATCACGTTTTTGACGCTGGTGTTTGGCGAGTTGGTGCCCAAGCAGCTGGCGTTGCGGCATCCGGAGCGGCTGGCCGCCATTGTGGCGCAGCCGCTTTCCATTCTCGCCACCGTGGCGACGCCGGTGGTGTGGCTGCTGGGGGTTTCGACCAAGCTGGTTTTGAAACTGTTCGGGCCACCGGGGGATGACCGGCGGGCGATGAGCGAGGAAGAGCTGAAGGCCATGCTGGTGGAGGGGGCGGAGACCGGCGTGCTGGAGAACGAGGAGCGGGATATTATCGAGCGGGTTCTGCGGCTGGCCGACAAGCCGGTGCGGGCGATAATGACGCCGCGCACGGAGATCGACTGGATCGACCGGACAGCGTCGCGCAGCACCATCATCGCGACGCTGCGGAACGCGCCGCATTCGCGCTTTGTTGTGTGCGATGGTTCAATCGATAATGTCGCCGGGATTGTGCAGGCGAAGGATATTCTGGACCGGGTGCTGGATGGGAAGGATTTTTCCCTCGCCGCGGCGATACGGCAGCCGATGGCGATACCTGACTCCGTTTCGGCGCTGGAAGCTTTAGAGCGGTTGAAGTCGGATACGCTGGGGATTGCCATCGTGCTGGATGAGTACGGCAGTTTTGAGGGCATGATTACCGCGGCCGATGTGCTGGAGGCGATTGTGGGGGATGCCGAGGACCCGCAGCAGCCTAAGGACGGCAGCACGCAGGCGGATCAGACGAGTTTTGAGTTCGATGGGTTGATGCCGGTGGATGAGACTAAGGCGCGGCTGCATTTGCCGGATTTACCCAATGCGGGGAGTTATCACACGCTGGGCGGGTTGATTTTGGCGTTGTTGCAGCGGCCGCCGCGAAAGGGGGATGCGATTATTTTTGGGGGTTGGCGGTTTGAGGTGCTGGCGATGGATGGACGGCGGGTCGACCGCGTCGGGGTTGAGAAAGATAGAGTCGGCTAGATAAAGATGGATTGCTGCGCTTCGCTCGCGATGACGGCGTTGGCGCCGCCACAGCCCATTGCCCGGATTCACAAAAGTTTTTGCGCCGCTTCTTTCAAAAAGCGGCTGCTTGGCTTAAAGTTTTCGCAGGAAGCCGATCTTCGGGGCGATGACGTAGTTTAGTTGGACCAGGACGATGAAGCCGAGGCTCCAGTATGTGTTGATGATGCATAGGGCGGCGCCGGCGGCGTAGAGGGCCTGGGCGGTGATGATGCGGCGCTCAACGCCCTTATGGGTGACGACGGGCAGGTCTTCGGGGACCAGTTTGGCGTGCAAGGCATAGCGCCAGGCGCCGAGCAGACCGATGCCCAGCAGCAGGATGTTGGCCCAGTAGATCAGCAGAGCGGCGCGGTATTGGATGAAGCTGCCGATCAGCTGGGTCGAGAAGGGCATCAGCGTGACACAGAACAGAAAGCCCAGATGCAGCCAGGCGAGGTTGCGGTCGGCGCGGATTAGCAGATTGAGCTGCGTTTGCCGGCCGACCCAGAAGATTCCCAAGGTGAGGAAGCTCATGACGTAGACGGCGAGGTTCGGGGCGAGTTCGGCGAGGTTTCGCCAAAGGTCGGAATCGCTGTGGATGAGGGTGGCGGCCGGGGTGTGCAAATCGAGGACCAGCAGGGTCATGCCGACGGCGAATATGCCGTCGCTTATGGCGGCGAGGCGATCGAGGTTTTGGCCGGCGAATTGGTTGTATTTCCCCATCGCGCGCGGGGGCTAGATGGCGATGCGGACGCCGAGTTCGACGACGCGATCGCTGGGGATGCGGAAGAATTCGGTGGCGGAGACCGCGTTGCGCGCCATGAACAGGAACATCCAGCGGCGGATGAAGCGCAGTTTCGGCAGCGAGGCGGTGACCACGGTTTCGCGGCCCAGGAAATAGCTGGTTTGCATGGGTTTGAATTCCACGCCGTGGGTCGCCAGGCTCTCCAGCGCGCGCGGCACGTTCGGGCTTTCCATGAAGCCGTAGCAAAGTGTCACTTTGAAGATGCCGGGCGCCACTTGCTCGGCGGTGGCGCGTTCCTGCGGGCTGGCCTGAGGGAAGGCGAGGGTGCGGACGTGCACGAAGAAGACCTGTTCGTGCAGCACTTTGTTGTGTTTGAGGTTGTGCAGCAAGGCGTTGGGGACGAATTCGAGATTGCTGGTCAGGAACACCGCGGTGCCGGGCACCCGGATGATGCGCGATTGCGGCAGGCGGGAGAGGAAGGAGGCCAGCGGCAGACTGTCCTGTTGCCAGCGGGCGACGACCAGATTGCGGCCGCGCCGCCAGGTCGTCATGATCAGGATGATGGTGAAGCCGATGGCCAGCGGCACCCAGCCGCCTTCGAAGATCTTCAGCGAATTTGCCGAGAAGAATGCGAAATCGATAATGCCGAAGGCGCCGAAGAGCGCGAAAGTGGCCCAGCGGGGCCAGCCGAATTGGCGGCGGTAGACGAAGGCCGCCAATGTATTGTCGCAAAGGAACGTGCCGGTGACGGCGATGCCATAGGCCGAGGCGAGGGCATTGCTGGAACGGAATGTGAGAACGAGCAGGACGACGCCGACGGCGAGGATGGCGTTGATCTGTGGCACGTAGATCTGGCCTTGTTCCTGTTCGCTGGTGTGCCGGACTTCCATGCGCGGCAGCAGGCCGAGCTGGATGCACATGCGGGCGACCGAAAAGGCGCCGGTGATGACGGCCTGGCTGGCGATGACGGTCGCCATGGTCGCCAGGATGATCATGGGAACCCGCAGGACATGCGGCGCCAGCTTGTAGAAGGGGTTGTCGACGGTGGAGGGGTTGGCGATGACGAGCGCACCCTGGCCAAAATAGTTCAGCACCAGGCAGGGGAGAACGAAAAAGATCCAGCTTGCGCGGATCGGGCGGCGGCCGAAATGGCTCATATCGGCGTACAGGGCTTCGGCGCCGGTGACGGCCAGCACCACGGCGCCCAGTGCGATAAAGGCGATGCGGTCGTGCCGGATCATGAAGGCGATGCTGTAATACGGACTAAGCGCTTCCAGGACGAAAGGGTGCTGGATGATCTGCGCCAAGCCAAGCAGGCCGAGTGTCAGGAACCAGATGACCATGATCGGTCCGAAGGCGCGGCCGACGGCGTTGGTGCCGTGGCGCTGCACCAGGAACAGCACGGCGATGACGACCAGAGCGATCGGCAGCACGAGGTTGCTGAGGTGCGGCGAAATAACGGTGATGCCTTCGACCGCCGAGAGGATGGAAATCGCCGGGGTGATGACGCCGTCGCCAAAAAACAGGCCGGCGCCAACGATGCCGATGATGCCGAGCGCGCCCTTGGTGCGGTCGCTGCGGGCGACGCGGCTGGCGAGTGCCATGAGCGAGAGCGTGCCGCCTTCGCCATTGTTATCGGCGCGCATGATAAAGGTGACGTATTTCAGGGTGACGACGATGATGAGCGCCCAGAAGATCAGGGACAGGATGCCGAAGATGTCGGCATATTTAAGGCCGGATTTCTGGAAATATCCGAGCGACGCCTGGAGTGCGTAAAGCGGGCTGGTGCCGATGTCGCCGTAGACGACGCCTAGAACACCGACCAGCGCACTGACGCGGAGGCGCGATTTGGTGTCGCCATGCCCTTGGTTGCTCATGGGTTACGCCCGGGGCGCCAAAGCGAGGATTTGCCTATGGTCAACGTCATGCAAGCTTCGCCATGTTACGAGGCTTTAACCTGTTTGACCGGTGGCCGGCAAGCGGTTGGTCCTGGGGGCAGCTGTCTCGCCGATGGACGGGGTTTGCGCGGTGATGCCGGCGAGTACTTCCGCCACATGCCGGACCTGGATCTTAGATCCCTGCCGCGATAATCGGCCCGCCATGTTGAGCAGGCAGCCCATATCGCCGGCCAATAAAAGCGCCGCGCTGGTGGATTTGATATCGGCGGTTTTGTCGGTGACCATCTTGGTCGAGATTTCCGGGTATTTGACACAGAACGTGCCGCCGAAGCCGCAGCAAAGTTCGGGGTCGGCCATTTCGGTCAGGGTGAGGCCGGGAACGGCCGCGAGCAATTCGCGGGGCTGGGTTTTGACGCCGAGTTCGCGCAGGCCGGCGCAGGAATCGTGATAGGTGGCGGTGACGCGAAGGGGTGCCGCCGGCGGGGTGAAGTGCATGACATCGCGTAGAAATGCCGTCAGCTCGAAGGTTTTTTCCGCGAGCGCATTGGCGCCGGCGCGCCGATTCGGGTCGTCGTCGAAGAGATGCGGCAGATGCCGGCTCAGCATGCCGGCACAGGAGCCGGAGGGGACGACGACATAGTCGTAGGCGGCGAAGGCCGTGAGGATGCCGGCCGCGATTTCGCGGGTGGTGGCCCGGTCGCCGGAATTATATGCGGGCTGGCCGCAGCAGGTCTGGTTGCGCGGCACTTCGACGGTGCAGCCGGCGGCTTCGAGGAGGGAGATTGCGGCGAAGCCGACGCTGGGGCGGTGGAGATCCACCAGGCAGGTGACGAAAAGCGCGACCCGTGGCGCGGCCACCCGTGGCGGCTTCATGTATTCGGGGCCGGCCTGGGCAGGAGGAGGTAGAGCGTCCCCGGCTGTTGCATGCGTCCGGCGATGGCTTCGGCTTGCGGGCCGGTGCCGAAGAACAGATCCGCAGCCTCCGCGCCGTGAATGCCGCCGCCGGTATCCTGGGCGATGGTCAGGCGGTTGAGCGGCGCGTTGGTCAGCGGGTCGGTGGTGGCGACGAAGACCGGCGTGCCGAGGGGGATGTCGCCGCGGTCAACCGCCAAGGTGCGGCCGGCAGTTACCGCCACGCCCAGTGCGCCGGGCGCACCCTGATCATCCGGTAACGGCCCTAGCGGGCGCATGAAAACATAGCGCGCGTTTTGTTCCATGATGGATTGCGCCTGACCGGGGTTATTCTTCAACCAGGCGCTGATGGTCTGGAAACTCACCCCGTTTGCCGGCAGATCGCCGTTTTGGACCAGGATGCGGCCGATCGGCGTATAGGGCTGGCCGTTCTGGCCGTCGAAGCCGACGCGCAGGATATTGCCGTTCTGCAGCAGGATACGGCCGGATCCCTGGATTTGCAGCATGAATGCATCGACCGGGTCGGCCAGATAGGCGGTGACCGGGGCTTTGCGGTGCAGGGCCCCCTGATCGATTTCCGCGCGCGGCAAGGAGGCTAAGGTTGCATCTGCCGGTTTGGCATAGAGCGGCACGTCATAGCCCGGCGCTAGGTTTTTCGAGCCCGGGTATTCCGGTTCGAAATAGCCGGTGATCAGCGCGCTCTGGTCGATCTGATAGGCGTTGAAATAATGTTCGAAGAAGGATCTGGAGCCGGCCTCATCGCCGGGTGCGACTTGCGCCCCTACGGCGCAATTATTCTGCCACATGATGGCCTGGCCACCGATTTGCGCGCTGAGGCCGATGCCGCCGAGCACCTGGTCGGGCGGCATCAGGACGATGGATTTGCAGCTGCGCATAAAGGCGGTGAGTGCCGCGGAGGTATCCTCGCTTGCCCAGCCGGGAAGGGTGGTGACGGGAACCTGTACCAGCGGCGGTGCGCCGGGGGTTTGCGGGATGAGCGCCGGGCCGGCCGGCGCGCAGCCGGCCAGAACGGCGAGTGCCGCGACGATTAGCCAATGCTTCAATCTGGACAGCCCCTTTTCAACCGCTGCGCGCCGCGCCCAGGCGCCAGATGGTATCCTTCGATCCCACCACATGCTCGAACGTCCATAAATCGACCAGTTCGGTTACCGCTTCGGTGCCGACGACCGGATTGCCGGCGGTATCCAAGCTCAGGTTGACCTGGTCGGAGGTGAAGCGGACGATGACCGCCGCCTGGTTGCCGAGCAGTTCAGCGTCCTCGATCACTGCGGAGAGGATGGATTTGATCTCGGTGCGATGCCGCTCGCCGGCGGCTTCGCGGCTCGAGATGGCGGATTCGAAGGTCTGGTAGACGTTCTCGTTCAACAGGTTCTTCAACGTCGCGCGGTCGCCGGCGGCGAATGCGGTGACGATGGTGCGGAAAGCGGTCTCCGCACCTTCAAGAAATTTTGGCGGGTCGAAATTGGCGTCGGCGTTGACGATCCGCATCAGCCGCTCGCCTAGCGCGGATTTGGGATCCGGCACTGCCCGGCCGGCTTTTACCGGCGTTGCCTGGCCGTTGATGATCGGGCCGGCCTGGCCGCCGAAGCCGGGCATCTGGCCGGGAGCGGCGGGCGGCTTTTCGAAACCGACGCGCTTGCCCAGCACGCTGCGCAGGCGCAGCACGAGGAACAAGGCGATTGCGCCGAACAGGACCAGGCCGATTTCGAATCCGGACCCGTTTTGGAAGACACTGGTTTGCACTCTACCCCCTAGCGCATTTACACCAAGGCCACGACATACGTCGCGCGGCCCAAACCGGCAACTGGCCGCGCCACAACGTTAAGGAGCCTTCATGTATCTGCTGCGCCATGGGCAGAGTCTTTTCAACCTGCATTATACCGAAACCCGGAAAGACCCTGGGATTGAAGACCCGGTGCTGACCCCGCTTGGCCGGGCGCAGGCCGAGGCGGCGGCGGAATTGCTGGCGGGCAAGGATATCACCCGAATTATCGTTTCACCCTATACGCGGGCACTGCAAACCGCGCAGCCGGTGCTGGAGCGCCTTAATGTGCCGGTTGAGGTGATGCACGAGGTGCGGGAACGTTACGCCTTTGCCTGCGATATCGGCAGTCATCGGGATTTACTGGCTGAGCGCTTCCCGCATCACGCGTTCGATCATCTGCCGGATCGCTGGTGGCCCGAGGAGCGCGAGAGCCTGGAGGATGCGCTGGCGCGGGCGGGCTCGTTCCGGGCGCTGATGGCGGGACGCGCCGACCAGGTGACAACACTGCTGGTGAGCCATTGGGCCTTTATTTTGGCACTGACCGGCTATTCGGCCGAAAATGGCGAGGTGTTGGAATATGACCCGCACAGCCCGGCGCCGGATGAGATTGTGTGGCGCAAATGAGCGAGGCGTTGCTGGCGGCGGATGAGCCGGCGCCGTTCCGGGTTGAGAATGCGGATGGTTCGGCCGGAATATTGTTTACCGCCGATCATGCGGGAAGACGGATACCCAGGGCGCTGAATGATCTTGGGCTGCGGGCGGCGGATTTGGAGCGGCATATCGCCTGGGATATCGGCATCGACGGCACAACCGCGCGTTTGGCGAAACTGCTGGACGCGACTGCGATTTTTCAAACCTATTCACGCCTGGTGATGGACTGTAACCGGGATCCCGATGTGCCGGACGCGTACCCGACGATCAGCGAGGCGACGCCGGTGCCCGGTAATGCCGGCTTGACGCCGGCGGAGAAATTGCTGCGCCGGCAGGCGATTTTCGACCCCTATCATGCGGAAATCGAGGCATTGAAGGGGCAGAAGATCTACATCGCGATGCATAGTTTCACACCGGTTTATCTGGGGGTGGAGCGGCAGATGCAGGTGGCGCTGCTGTACAACCGCAACCCCAGATTGTCGGCGATTCTGGCTGGGTTATTGCGCGAAGAGGGTGATCTGGCGGTGGCGGAAAATCTACCGTATCAAGTCTCGGACGAGACCGATTACGGGGTGCCGGTGCATGCCGAGCGCAGTGGGCTGGACTATCTGGAAATTGAAATTCGCCAGGATTTGATTGCCGATGCGGCCGGACAGGCGGCGTGGGCTGAGCGACTGGCGCGGCTGTTGCCACTTGCGATTAGAAAGCTGGCGATTGAAAAACTGGCGATTGAAAAGCTTGGGATAGAAAAACTGCGTTGAAGATATTGGACGGATTTGAACGATGAAGAGTTTCGGGTTGAATCGAAATGTGCCGGTAATTGCAAAGCAGACCGCTTTGCTGGTGATCGACGTGCAGAATTACAACATGGAAGATGGCGGCGAATATGCCGGCATGGATGCCAGCGAGAAGGAACGGAAATACGGCTATTTTTTTCGGGAGATGCGCAGCCGGACCATTCCGAATATTCAAACTCTGCAGGCCGCCGCACGCAAAGCCAAGATCGAGGTGATCTACACGGTGATTGCCAGCCATACGCTGGATGGCCGCGATCTGAGCCTGGATTACAAAATCTCAGGCATGTTCTGCCAGAAGGATTCCTTCGATGCGCAGGTATTGGAAGAGATCGCGCCGCAGGGGGATGAGATTGTGCTGCCGAAGACGTCATCCTCGGTGTTTATCTCAACCAATATTCATTACATTTTGGGCAATCTCGGGATCAAGCAGTTGATCATCGTTGGCGCGTTGACCGATCAATGTGTCGATTCCGCGGTGCGCGATGCCTGTGACCTTGGCTATCTGGTGACCGTGCCGACCGATGCCTGTGCGACGCAGAGCCGGGTGCGGCATGAGAATTCCCTCGCCAATAACTCCGGCTATTGCCGGCAGATTTCGACTCAAGCTTTATTGACGGAAATTTCCGCCGAATCTGTTTGAAAATTCTACCTGGGTAGCCATCTGAGCGTCGTTCCTGGCTTTAAAAGACTTTAATCACAACTGAAAGGACCGAACATGACGCATGCGATCGATACCATTACGGCCATCATCATGACGCTGTTCGGGCTGGTCATGGAGGTGATCGGAGTCATTGACGGCGCGTTGGCGGGGCTGATGACCTCGGCGGGGTTGCCGCCGAACCTTCAGGTCATTGTCCTGATTGTTGTTGCAATATTATTGATTATTTTTGCGATCCGGGTGCTGGGCGGGGTATTTGGCGTGTTGCTGATTATTCTGCTGATCCTGCTGGTTGTGCATCGGGTGGTGCCGGGGCTGCAGGCGCCGCATGCGAATTTGTCGCTGCCCGCGCAGCAGTCAGGGCAGCAGCTCTAGCAAAGGTAAGCACTTCTTTTTCTGAAGAAAAACCGAAAGACGCTCGGGGCGAAGCAAAAAGACTTTTGTTTGCTGGGCATGGGCGTTGGCAGGCCAGAGCCCATGCCCAGCATAGCAGAAGTTTTTTGGTTCTTTTTTCCAAAAAAGAACCGCTTGGCTTGGCGGACTTGCACTGGGAGCCTGAATGTTCGTTACCTTAGTGATCTTGCTGGCGGCGATTGCGGTTGCCGTGCCGGCTTCGCGCTATCTCGGGCTGGGCAGCATACTCGGCTATCTGGTGGCGGGGGCAGTGATTGGGCCGTCGGGGTTCGGGTTTATCACCAATGTCGGTGAGATCGGCGATGTTGCCGCGCTTGGCGTGACGATGCTGTTGTTTCTTATCGGGCTGGAATTGCGGCCGCACCGGCTATGGGTGCTGCGCAAAACCGTGCTCGGAATGGGCATTGGCCAGATGCTGCCGACGGCGCTGCTGATTGCCGTGTTGGTGCATCTGGCGGGAACGGGTTGGCCTTCCGCGATTGTGCTTGGGATTGGCCTGGCGCTTTCCTCCACGGCAATTGTGCTGCCGATGCTGACCGAGCGTAACCTGCTGCCCTCGGTTGCGGGCCGGGATAGTTTTGCCGTGCTGCTATTTCAGGATATGGCGGCGATCCCGGTGCTGGCGCTTGTTCCGCTGTTGAGCGGCGGCAGCGTTTCCGGGCACGCGGCACTGGTGGAGTTCGTCCGGGCTGTGGTTGTCATTGCCGCCATATTGGTGGGCGGCGGGTATCTGGTGCGGCCGTTATTCCGCATGGTCGGGCATGCGAAATCGCCGGAGGTGTTTACGGCGACCGCGCTGCTGCTGGTTGTCGGCACCGCCGCCTTGGCGAATTGGGCTGGGCTTTCAGCTTCGCTTGGGGCGTTCATGGCGGGGGTGCTGGTATCGGATTCCGAGTACCGGCACGAGCTGCAGGCCGATATTGCGCCTTTCGAGGGATTGCTGCTGGGGTTTTTCTTCATGTCCGTCGGGATGTCGGCGGATCTGTCGCTTGGGCTGCATCATCCCGGATTGATTTTGGCACTGGTGCTGGCGCTGATCGGCCTTAAATCGGGCATTGCATTTTTGGTCAGCTATACCCGGCGGCGGATGCTGGGGCCGGCCATTCGTTTTGCCTTGGCGCTGCCGGAAGGCAGCGAGTTCAGTTTCGTGCTGTTTGCGGCGGCGGTTGCCAGCGGCGCGCTGGATAAGCCCCTGGCCGGTATTGCGACGCTGGTTGTGGCGCTGTCGATGATGCTGACGCCGATTTTATTTGCCGGATCCGAGCGGTTTATTTTGCCACGCATCGTCCGGGCCAAGGAGCGATCTGTCCCCGCTTTCGATGCGCAGTTAGAACAGGCGGATAGCGAGGCGGTGATTATCTGCGGGTTTGGGCGGTTTGGGCAGATTATCGGCCGGGTGCTCAATATGCAGCGGATCGCTTATGTGGCGCTGGATAAAAGCCAGGAGCAGGTGGATATCGTGCGGCGGTTCGGCAATCGGGTGTTTTACGGCGATCCGAGCCGCGAACAGGTGATGCGCGCCGCCGGCGCCGAACAGGCGAAGGTTCTGGTGATTGCGCTGGATGACATGGAGGCCTCGCTGGAGGTGGCGCGGATGGTGCGGGTTAAATTTCCGCATTTGCATGTGCTGGCGCGGGCGCGCAATCGCCGCCATGTGCATTTGCTGATGGGAGCCGGCGTTGAGGCGATTGTGCGGGAAACGTTTTTCTCCAGCCTGCGGCTGACCGAATTGCTATTGGAAAAGCTTGATGTGCCGGCGGCTCAGGCGGAGCGGGCGATTGGGCTGTTCCGGGAACATGATGAGCGGCTGCTGACAGAGACTTTTGCCATTGCCCAGGATGAGCAGCGGCTGATTCAGACCAATCAGGAGGCGAGGGACGAGCTGTTGGACTTGTTCGAATCCGACCAGAGCCCGGATTAGACTCGGGCAGACCAGCGGCAGGCGCGGGATAATCATTAAAAATCATGATGATACCTGATTTATCTCTTGCGAAACGCAATTGCCTTGCTACAGAGTTGCAGGCGCGTTGATGAATTAAAGGACCCGGCTTGCTTCGAGCTTTCAAAAACCGTTTGCGGGCGATCATGCCGCCGCTGATTTTTTTGGGGATTACCTGGTATTTTGCCTGGAATGCGGTGCACGGCACGCGTGGGCTCGAAGCGCAGCATGTGCAGCGCACCGAACTCTCGCAGGCGCAGACAGCGTTTACTTCCATCGATGCGCAGCGGAGCCTTTGGGAGACCAAAATTGCGACGCTGAGCGGGCAGTCGGTGGCCCGCGACATGCTGGACGATGAGTCCAGACTGGTGCTGAATTTGGCGGATCCCGCGGATTTGGTGGTGCAGTTACCGAAGACGCAGCCGGCCGACGGCTCGGCGCCGGCCCCTAATAATTAGGCGAAATTCGCGTCATAAGTTTGCGTTTATTGCGTGGACCGCCTCGCCTCAGAAATATTGTAACTTCGTCAATGCATTGCCGTTGCAGCGGCAGGTAGCTTAACCAAATTCTGGTTAATTGTAATTGTTGCAGTGCCGCATAGCGAGTTTGTGTTTCCACATCTTGCAGGTAGCTGGCCGACGGGCCTACTCATGTTTGGACCGATCCCGCATGACGATGGAGCTTCAGCAATGGCCGCCACTCAGGACAAATCAGCGAAAAAATCGAAAAAAGCCGAACCCTCGATGGATCAGGAAGAACTGCTGAAGGCTTACGGCAAAATGCTCCTGATCCGGCGGTTTGAAGAGAAAGCCGGGCAGCTTTACGGGATGGGGCTGATTGCCGGGTTTTGCCATTTATATATCGGCCAGGAGGCGGTGGTGGTGGGGATGCAAGCCTGCATCGATACCGGCGATGAGGTGATCACCTCCTACCGCGATCACGGGCATATGCTGGCCTGTGACATGGACCCCAAAGGCGTGATGGCGGAGCTTACAGGCCGGGCGACCGGCTATTCGCATGGCAAGGGCGGCTCCATGCATATGTTTAGTAAGGAAAAGGGATTTTTTGGGGGCCACGGCATTGTAGGGGCGCAGGTGAGCCTTGGCACCGGGCTTGGGTTTTCCAATTGGTACCGGGAGAGCGACCGGGTGTGCCTGACCTATTTCGGCGAGGGCGCTTCGAACCAGGGCCAAGTTTACGAGAGTTTCAACCTCTCCAGCCTGATGAAGCTGCCGGTGATTTATATTATTGAGAATAATCGTTACAGTATGGGGACTAATATCGAGCGTTCTTCGGCATCCCGGGATTTGTCGCATAACGGCGTGCCCTGGGGAATGCCGAGCCTGGTGGTGGACGGGATGGATGTGATGGCGGTGAAGGCGGCGGGCGTTCAGGCGGTGGCACATTGCCGGGCCGGCAAGGGACCGTTTTTGCTGGAGATGAAAACCTATCGCTATCGCGGGCATTCGATGTCCGATCCGGCGAAGTATCGCACGCGCGAGGAAGTGCAGAAGATGCGGGCCGAGCATGATTGTATCGATAGCGCCAAGAAGATTCTGGAAGACCAGGGAGTCAGCGAGGCCGATTTGAAGAAACTGGATGACGGCATCAAGGCCCGGGTGCAGGAGGCGGCGGATTTCGCGCAGAGCTCGCCGGAGCCGGATCCATCCGAGATCTGGACCGATATTCTGGTGGAGATTTAGGCCATGGCAACCGAGATTTTGATGCCGGCGCTGTCGCCCACGATGACCGAGGGCAAGCTTTCCAAATGGCTGAAAAAAGTCGGCGATGAGGTGAAATCCGGCGACGTGATTGCCGAGATCGAGACCGATAAGGCGACCATGGAAGTGGAAGCGGTCGACGAGGGCAAGATTTTGCAAATCCTGGTCGAGGAAGGCAGTGAGGGCGTTGCCGTAAACACCGTGATCGCAACGTTGGGGGCCGAGGGTGAGTCCGTTGCGGCGGGTAAATCTGACGCGGCCCAGCCGGCTGCGCAGCCTGAGCCAACCGAGGCGCCGGTAGCCGCCGCGCCGGCGCAACCGAAGGAGCCGCCGGCCGCGGAGGCCAAAGAGGAGGCGCCGGCTGAAAAGAAGGCACCGGCGAAAGCCACAACCGTGCAGGAAATTGCCGATCCGGATTGGGGCGAGACCAAGCCGATGACGGTGCGCGAGGCGCTGCGTGAGGCGATGACGCTGGAAATGCGGGCCGATAAGGATGTGTTCCTGATGGGCGAGGAAGTCGCGCAATATCAGGGCGCCTATAAGATCAGCCAGGGCATGCTGGATGAGTTTGGGGCAAGGCGGGTGATCGATACGCCGATTACCGAGCATGGGTTTACCGGCATGGCCGTGGGTGCTGCGATGAACGGGTTGAAACCGATCGTCGAGTTCATGACATTCAATTTTGCGATGCAGGCGATTGACCAGATCATTAATTCTGCCGCGAAAACCTTGTATATGTCGGGCGGGCAGATGGGCTGCCCGATCGTGCTGCGCGGTCCCAATGGGGCGGCGGCGCGGGTGGGGGCGCAGCATAGCCAGTGCTATGCCTCATGGTACGCGCATTGCCCGGGGTTGAAGGTGGTGGCGCCCTGGTCTGCCGCCGATGCCAAAGGGCTGCTGCGGTCTGCCATTCGCGATCCTAATCCGGTGATTTTTCTCGAGAATGAAATTCTCTACGGGCATATTTTTGATTGTCCGACATCGGAGGATTTTCTGCTGCCCATCGGCAAGGCCAAGGTTGAGCGGGAAGGGACCGACGTAACTTTGGTGGCATTTTCGATGATGGTGGATGTCGCGTTGAAGGCGGCGGAGACGCTGGCGGCGGATGGGATCAGCGCCGAAGTGATTAATTTGCGGACCATCCGGCCGCTCGATGTTGAGACGATCGTGAAGAGCGTGAAGAAGACCAATCGCGTTGTGAGCGTCGAAGAAGGCTGGCCGTTTGCCGGTATCGGCGCTGAGATTGCCATGACGGTGACGGAGCAATGTTTCGATTGGCTGGATGCGCCGCCGGTGCGGGTGGCCGGGCTCGATGTGCCGATGCCGTATGCGGCGAATTTGGAAAAGCTGGCGCTGCCGCAGCCGAATTGGGTGGTTGATGCCGTGAAGAAAATCGTCTGAGGAGGGGTCGAAAAAATGGCAACCAATATTCTGATGCCCGCACTTTCCCCGACCATGACGGAAGGAAAGCTTTCCAAATGGCTGAAAAAAGAGGGCGATGAGGTAAAGTCCGGCGATGTGCTGGCGGAGATCGAGACCGATAAGGCGACGATGGAAGTTGAAGCGGTCGATGAGGGATTTTTGGCCAAGATCGTCGTGCCGGATGGGACCGATGGGGTTGCCGTGAATGCGGTGATCGGGATTTTGACTGAGCAGGCCGGGGAGAAGGTTGACGCGCCTGCCCAGAAGGCCGCTGAACCGGCGAAGCCGGAGGCTGAAACACCCGCGCCGGAGGCGAAACCTGAGGCCAAGCCGGAGCCGAAAGCCGAGGCAAAACCGGTGGCGCCGCCGGCTAAGCCGGAAGCGAAGCCTGTGGAAGAAGATCATGGCGAGCGGATTTTTGCGTCGCCCTTGGCGCGCCGGATGGCAAAACAGTCGGGCATTGATTTGGCGTCTTTGAAAGGCTCAGGTCCGAACGGCAGGATTGTGAAGGCGGATATCGAAGCCTCGGGTAGGGCAGGGGCCGCACCGGCACCGGAAACTTCGGCGACGGCACCTGCCGCAGCGCCTGTGGAGGCGAAAGCTGCGCCGGCGAAGGCGCCGGCAATGGCACCTATTACGGCGCCGCATAAAAAAATTCCGAACTCCTCGATGCGGAAAGTTATCGCCAGGCGCTTGTTGGAATCCAAGCAGACCGTTCCGCATTTCTATGTGGTCGGGCATTTTGAGATCGACGCGCTGCTGAAATTGCGGGCCGATTTGAATGCGAAGTCCGCCAAGGATGGGCCGGGGGCGTTTAAGCTTTCGGTGAATGATCTGGTGATCAAGGCTTGCGCGGTAGCGTTGCGGCGGCATCCCAATGTGAATGCGAGCTATACCGAGGAGGCGATCATTCAATATGATGACGTCGATATCTCGATTGCGGTTGCCATTCCGGACGGGCTGATCACGCCGATTATCCGCAAGGCCGACGCGCAGGGTCTGGCATCGATTAGCAGCCAGATGAAGGATCTGGGCGCCCGTGCGAAATCGGGCAAGTTGAAGCCGGAGGAGTTTCAGGGCGGCGGCTTCTCGATCTCCAATCTTGGGATGTTCGGGACGCCGGAATTCTCGGCGATTATCAATCCGCCGCAGGCTTGCATTCTGGCGGTGGGGGCGGGCGAGAGGCGCGCGGTTGTGAAGAATGACGCGCTGGCGATTGCGACGGTGATGACCTGCACATTGTCCTGCGATCACCGGGTGGTGGACGGCGCGCTGGGTGCGGAGTTCATGGCGACGTTGAAGCGCATTATTGAAGACCCGCTGAGCCTGATGCTGTGATGGCGCAGGGCTGCCTGCTGCGGGCAGCCGAGGCTGCGGATGTGCCGGTGATTCTTGGGTTTATTCGGGAATTGGCGATCTTTGAACGCGAGCCGGATGCGGTGAAGATGACCGAGGCTCAGCTGCAGGACGCATTGTTCGGTACGAAGCCAAGAGCCGAGGCATTATTGGCTGAAACCGAGGATGGGCCTGTCGGTTTCGCGATATGGTTTGAGAGTTTCAATACCTGGACCGGCAGGCCGAGCCTTTACCTGGAAGATATTTACGTGCGGCCTGCGGTACGCAAACAAGGGATCGGCAGGAAGATTTTTGCGCATCTCGCGAAATTGGCAGTTGCGCGAGATTACCAGCGGTTTGAATGGTCGGTGCTGGATTGGAATGAACCGGCGATCAAGTTTTACGTTGGGCTTGGCGCGGAAGCGCAATCGGATTGGACGAAATACCGGCTGAGCGGCGATGCGTTGGCTGCGGCTGCAAGCCATTAGGAGCGAGACATGGCGGATGAGCAGAATTTTGATTTGATTGTTGTCGGCAGCGGGCCCGGCGGTTATGTCGCAGCCATTCGGGCGGCGCAGTTGAAGATGAAGGTGGCGATCGTCGAGGGCAAGTATCTTGGCGGGATCTGCCTCAATTGGGGGTGCATTCCGACCAAGGCGCTGCTGCGGAGTTCCGAGATCAATCATCTGCTGCATCATCTGGATGAGTTCGGGTTCAAGGCGGATAATATTTCGTTTGAGCTGGATAAGATCGTCAAGCGCTCGCGCGGGGTGGCGAAGCAGCTGTCCTCGGGCATCGCGCATTTGATGAAGAAGAACAAGATTACGGTGTTCGACGGTTTCGCCAAGCTTGCGGGCGGCGGCAAGCTCGATGTTTCTAAGGATGATAAGAAGGTCGCTACGCTCACGGCCAAGCATATTATTTTGGCGACGGGCGCCAGGCCGCGGCAGGTCCCTGGCATCGAGGTCGATGGGAAGCTGATCTGGAGCTATTTTGAGGCGATGGTGCCGGCGGAGATGCCGAAATCGCTGCTGGTGATCGGGTCCGGCGCGATTGGGATCGAGTTCGCCAGTTTTTACCAGAATATGGGCGCCGCGGTGACCGTGGTGGAGATGCTGGACCGGGTGCTGCCGGTGGAGGATGCCGAGGTTTCGGCCTTTGCTCGCAAGGCGTTTGAGAAGCAGGGGATGAAGATTTTTACCTCGGCGACCGTTAAGGGCGTTTCCAAGGGTAGCAATAATGTGACCGTCACGATCGAGGTTGGTGGGAAGGAAGAGAAAATTACCGTTGATCGGGTGATTTCTGCTGTGGGGATTGTCGGGAATACGGAGAATATCGGGCTGGAAGGCACTGCAGTTAAGGTTGAGCGGACCCATGTGGTGGTGGATGGCTTTGGGCAGACCGGTGAGCCGGGGATTTATGCCATCGGCGATCTGGCCGGGCCGCCCTGGCTTGCGCATAAGGCCAGCCATGAGGGGGTGGTCTGCGTTGAGGCGATTGCGGGGCTGAAGCCGCATCCGTTCGAGACGCATAATATCCCGGGCTGCACCTATTGCCGGCCGCAGGTGGCGTCCGTCGGGCTGACCGAGGCGAAAGCCAAGGAAAGCGGCAGGGAAATCAAGGTTGGGCGGTTTCCGTTTATCGGCAATGGCAAGGCGATTGCGATGGGCGAGCCGGAAGGGTTCGTAAAGACGATTTTCGACGCCAAAACCGGGGAAATGCTGGGGGCGCATATGGTCGGCGCCGAAGTAACCGAGATGATTCAAGGCTATGTGATCGCGCGGACGCTGGAGACGACGGAGCGGGAGTTGATGGAGACCGTGTTCCCGCATCCCACCGTCTCGGAGACGATGCATGAGTCTGTCCTTGACGCCTATGGTCAGGTTATACATTTCTAGACCATGAGCACGCGCATAGAGATCGATCACCGAGTTCGCCACCCGGAGAAGCAGAACCGGCCGGACAATCCGATCCAGCGCAAGCCGGACTGGATACGGGTTAAGGCGCCGACGCATCCGGTTTATGTTGAGACCCGCGATTTGATGCGGAGCAAGAAACTGGTCACGGTTTGCGAGGAGGCGGCTTGCCCGAATATTGGGGAATGCTGGTCGCAACGGCATGCCACCATGATGATCATGGGAGAGATCTGCACGCGGGCTTGCGCGTTCTGTAACGTCTCGACCGGGGTGCCGTTGCCGTTGGATGCGACCGAACCGGCGCGAGTGGCCGATGCGGTGGCGACACTCGGGCTGCGGCACGTGGTGATCACCTCGGTAGACCGGGATGACGTGGCGGATGGCGGGGCGGCGCATTTTGCGGCGGTGATCGGCGCGATACGGGCGGCGACGCCGAGCACGACGATTGAGATTTTGACGCCGGATTTTCTGCGCAAGCCAGGCGCTGTTGAGGTTGTGGTGGCGGCGAAGCCGGATGTGTTCAATCATAATCTGGAGACGGTGCCGCGGCTGTATCCGACGATCCGGCCGGGGGCGCGGTATTATCAGTCGCTGCGGCTGCTGGATATGGTGAAGCGGATTGATCCGACGATATTCACGAAATCCGGGTTGATGGTCGGGCTGGGTGAGACACGGCCGGAGATTGGTCAGGTGATGGATGATCTGCGGATTGCCGATGTGGATTTTCTGACCATCGGGCAGTATTTACAGCCTTCGGTGAAGCATGCTGCGGTGGATCGGTTTGTGACCCCGGATGAGTTTTCCGATTACGCAATGCTGGCGCGGGCGAAGGGGTTTTTGCAGGTATCCGCGACGCCGTTGACGCGCAGTTCCTATCACGCGGATGAGGATTTTGCCGCCTTGCGCGATGCTCGCGCGAAGTTTTTGGCTGCGTAACCATGACGACGTACAGCGAACGCAAGCTGGTGCCCTACGCGCCGAAGCAGCTGTTCGATCTGGTGGCGGATGTGGCGAAATATCCGAGTTTTTTGCCGTGGTGCGTGGGGGCGCGGATACGGTCGCGCAGCGAGAGTGAGCTGGTTGCGGATCTGACGATTGGGTTTGGGCCGTTTCGGGAAAGTTTCACCAGCCGGGTTAGTCTGCAGCATGCAGATGCTTCGGGATTTTGCGCGATCAAGGTGAAGTACGAGAACGGGCCGTTCAAATATTTGCATAATCAGTGGAAGTTCACGCCGGATGCACATGGGTGCGTGGTGGATTTTTACGTGGATTTTGAGTTTCGCAGTTTTATTCTGCAGAAGGCCATCGGCGCGGTTTTTACCGAGGCTGTGCGGATGATGGTGAATGCGTTTTTGAAGCGGGCGCGGGCGGTTTACGGGCCGCCGGTCGTGGCGCCGGCGCTGCCGGTAAATGGGGAATCGAAGGCGGAAGCTTGATGTACTGCGAGAAGCCGGTGCAGGAGAAAATTGGCAAACTGGTGCCTCTGGAAGGTCTGCGCGGCATTGCCGCCGTGATTGTGATGCTGGGGCATATGGTGCGGGGGCTGGTGCCGCCTGACGATGAAAAATGGCATGGGCTGCACCAGGTGCATCGATGGGTGCTGAATGGCGGGGCCGCGGTCTCGATATTTTTTGTGCTTTCCGGCTTTATTCTGAGCCTGCCCTTCGCGAAGGACCGCAGCCGGATACGGGTGCTGACCGCGCTGTTGAAACGCTGGCCCAGGCTGGCGGCGTTAACCACGATCGCCTGCCTGTTCTCCTGGGGGCTGATTGTATTGGGCCAGGATAATTATACGCGGGCGGCGGCGGTGACCGGCAATGCCTGGATGGCAGCGCATTTCAACGCGCCGTTGCAAGGCCAGGACATTTCCTGGATGGCCGCACTGCGCGAGGGGCTGTACCGGGTGTTTTGGTCCGGCAGCTCCAATTTCGACTCACCGCTTTGGACGATGCGGATAGAATTATTCGGCAGCTTCGCGATTTTTCTGGCGGCGCCGATTTTGTTCGGGCTGAAGAACTGGCCGCTGCGGCTGGCGGCGATCGGCGTGGTGATGATCGGCGGGGGGGCGAGTT
>JAMFSE010000059.1 GCA_026225115.1 Rhodovastum atsumiense | reverse complement strand
GCTATGACAATGAAGGCGATCCCACCGCCAGAAGCTTGCGTGACAGTGGCTGGGATACCCGCTTCTGGAGCGTGGGCGCGCGCAGCGCTATCGGGCCGCTGGTGCTGATCGCCCAGGCGATGCGCGGCTCCACCACCATCGCGGGTCCGGGCTTTGCCGCCGACACCAAATTCCAGTCGGCCTTCGCGCTGGCGAGCTATGACAGGAACGATTGGCGTTTCAGCCTGCGCGAGGATGTCTTCGCCACGCGGCGGGACGGCGCCACCACCAACACCTGGTCGGAAGACGGCAACGCCACCACCGGTTCCATTTCCTGGTCGGCCTACGATTGGCTGCGCCTGACCGGCGAAGTCATCAAGATGAATTCGCGGCGCGGCGAGTATGTTCCGGCTGGGCTGGGCCTGAATCGCGGCGACACCGCCTTTAAGCAGTCAACCGAATGAGTTGGACTGTCTGTTTGATGTTTATCAACGATGATTGCAGTCTGAAATTTTTTTTCAACCCATCCTTTTGCGTAAAGCGGCTGATCAATCCTTTGGCTTATTAGAGATTTACTGCCTCCGGCCACGCGTACTTCTGACTTTAAAAGTCTGAAATCTCTAAGAACTTGTATAACTTCGTTCCACTCCGCTCCGCAGGCAGTCGTAAGAATACCAGTAGCATTTCGCCATTCTTTGACATGATACTTGTCCAAGAGGTCTTGTGGAATGAGGTGATCTGTCGCCATGCGCTAGTATTGCGCATCAACTTCCGTTTTGACAGCCCAATAAGCGCTCATAGCATGCTTCAATCAAGCCATGCCGACTGGCAAAAAAGGTCCAGCGAGCACGTCCGTTGACCCGGCAACCCCAGCCAAACTAACCTGACCAGAACAATAAACCTAAAGAGAGTTCCATGAGCCAGGTCGCCCAGCGCTTCTCCGGCCGCAGAATCTACCTCACCGGCGCCGCCTCAGGCATCGGCCTGGAAACCGCCCGCCTGCTCTCCCGCCAAGGCGCCAAACTTGCGCTGGTCGACATCAACGGCCCGGCACTGCAAGCCATCGCAACCGAAACCAACAACCTCGCCCTGCAACTCGACCTCGCCGACGGCGCCGCTGTGGCCCGCTCGGTAGATGACGCCGCAAACGCTTTGGGCGGACTGGACGGCATTATCAACTGCGCCGGCATTGCGCTAAGCGCCCGCCTCGAAGCTTTGGAATTCGCTGACTGGGCCCGCATCATGGAAATCAACCTGACCGCGCCCTACCGCATCTGCCGTGCGGCGCTCCCCTGGCTCCAAAAGGAGCCCGTCGCCGCCATCGTCAACGTCGCCAGCGGGGTCGCACTTCGCCCGAGCGGCCCAGGCGCCTGCGCCTATGCCGCATCAAAAGGCGGGCTGATTTCCTTCACAAAAGCGCTGGCGGCGGAGCTCGGCCCGTCCATCCGCGCCAACATCGTCTGCCCGGGCGTCGTCGACACGCCCATCGTCGCCGAGGCGCTAGGCCAGGATCCAAACCGCCTGGCCGCCTTCGTCAGCCAATACGCGCTGAAGCGCCTCGCCGCACCCGCTGAGATCGCCGCCGCCATCGCATTCCTGGTCAGCACCGAAGCATCTTTCGTCACCGGAACCGTGCTCTCCGTGGACGGCGGCCGCGTCTATTACTGACTCACTCCGCCGAGCTGACCGCCGGCCGCAGAACCTTCTTCTCCGACCTGTAGCCCTTGCCATGATCCAGCGTCCCGAAGAGCCAGTCATACAGTGGCGAAATCGTCGCGAAATTGCCGCCGGTGAATTTCACGTGATGGAAGTGATGCAGCTTGGAAGCGTAATTCAGATAGCGATACGGAAAACTATTCGCTTCCCAAAGATCATGGTTATGCTGATTCAATTCCTGAAAGGCGATCCAGCAAACCACAATCGTCGGCACCGGAAAATCGCCCATGAAGCGCGACAGCACAAAGATCGTACCGACAAAAAGCCCAAGCCCAACCGCCACCTCGGCCGGATGGATATAACCGGAATCCCCGCGGCAAGGGTTATGCTGGCGGTGATGCACGCCATGCACATTCAGCATCGGCCCACCCAGCACGCCGTTATCGTGAAACACGAAGCGATGCGTCATGTAATAGACGAAATCATAGGCCATCAGAATAACCACGACATCCAGCGGCGTGCGCCACCAGGCCTGCGTCGACATGGTCACCGAAAACGGAAATACCAAGCCATAAATCACCACCATGAAAAACAGCGCCCAGGGCCGGTTCCATTTCTGGTTGGCGGCATAATTCGGCCGCTCCATCTTCTTCGCATAGGTCGCCTTGTTCAGCGCCTGGGCTTTCCGAAATGTTGGGATCAATCCCAACAGCCAGTTGAGCGCCACCAGCGACAGCGCGATCGAAACACCGGCGACCAGCGACGCCTGCCAGTGATAATTTGCCAAAATTGAATGCAACATCTGAGCCTGCTTCCGATTGCCAAGTGAATACGGGCGCCGAACCACTCGTCCCGCTTAAGTCATCCGCTGATGATTTATCACTGGCCCGCTTGCTTGTCAATCCTGATTCCGGCAAGGCAAGAAGAAACATGCCCGACGATCAACCCCGCCGCAGAAACGCCACCGAGACCAAGGCGCGCATCCTCGCCGCCGCCCAGCAGGCCTTTGCCGAAATCGGCTACACCCCCACCGGCATCCGCCATATCGCGGGGCTGGCCGGCGTCGATTCCGCTTTGGTCCAGCGCTATTTCGGCTCCAAAGCCGGATTGTTCGAGGCCGCCCTCACCGACGCCATTCCGCCGTTCGACACCGCCGACATTCGGCCCGCCGAATTCGGCTCGTTGCTGGCCGCCGAGTTCCTGACCGATCTCTTCGACATGCGGGCGCAATCGATGATCGTGTTATCCGCCAACGACCCCGAGGCCCGCAATATCAGCGCCGCGGTCCTGAAAAATTCCGTGGTTATCCCAATGGCCGCATTGCTCGGCGGCCCGAACGCCGAGGCCCGCGCCTTCCGCCTGGTCATGCTCTCCACCGCCTTCATGCTCTACACCCGCCAGGTCCAGCTGATGACGCCCGAAACCGCGGTCGAAACCAAAACCTCCGAATGGCTGTCCGGCCTGCTGCAGGATGTTATTTCGGCCCCTGGCTTACCCGTGGCGGAACCCAATGGCGGCAAGCGCCCGCAATAACGGCGATCGTAACCGCCAATACCGGCCAAGCTCAAAATCCGCCGCATCCGGATTGAACTGCGCCCGCCCGCTCCAGGAATACGCCGTCAGCTCACCGATAAAAATCCGATCGCCGCAATCGAAAATATCGACCCTGATATGGTCGATCCCGGCCCCCAAATCTTCAGCAATGCGGATCATCTGCGCCAGCAGCGCCGGCCGCGGAAAATCGCGTTCCAAATAGCGCGAGAAATGCCAGTCCAGCCGCTCCCAGCCCGGCGTATGAAAAGCTCCGTTGCGCACCCTTCCTTCCTCGACGAACACCGTGTTGATGACCGCGACCTTGCCGTCGAACACGAACAGCCGCCGCTCCTCCGGCGGGCCGCCGTCGGCCGCCAGCAGCGGCGCCTCCACCATCAGCCGCCGCGGCACGCCCTTATATCCAGGCTCGCCATTCTCCTCGGAAAAACATTTTTCCAGCCAGGCCGCGGCTTGTGCCTGGATCGCGGCGCGGTCCCGCGCCAGTTCCGCCGTCACCAGCATCACCTGCCCGCTGGCATGGGTGGATTTCAAAAAATACGGCGGCGTCAGCGCGTCAAACGGAATGTCCCCGGCGCCGCTCCAATATAGCGGCGCCACATATTCAGCCCCGATACGCGCCACCACCAGCGCCCGCGTCGCCAGCTTGTCGCAGAACACGGTGAACAACGGATTCGCGTCGAACAGCTTGCGCCACTGCATTTTCTCGCTAAAGCGCCGCGGCCGGAAGATCCCCGGGCGGCGTCCGTGCGCCTGCAAATAACCGGTTCGATTAAACCGGATAGCCCGGAACCATTTTGTAAGGCGGCGCATGGCCCAGGTTTAAGACCGCGCGTCCGCTTTGGAAAGCAACAGCAACAGGCTATGTCCTGCGAGCGGAAACGCCAGGGACCATAAACGATAATAATGAAACGATAATAATGCTCAGACTTAAAAATATTCCCTCACCCCCGGCGTTCCACAACATCTTTGCCTGGCGCCCCCAATCCGACGCAATGGCGCAATTCGCCGACGGCGCACGCGATTCCCGCCTCGACCTCGCCCGCTGCCTCGGCGCGCTCGCCGTCATCTATCTGCATTGCGCAGACCGCTGCACCTGGAACGGCCCCGCCTTCACCCGCAGCTGGCGACCCTCATCTACGCCAACACCTTGTTCTGCGTGCCGCTGTTTTTCATGATCAGCAGCACCATCGCCGGCCGCCGCGAAGGTTTTTCTTCGAGGCCGTCGCGCTCATCACCTATTTCGTATCCGACGCCACCGTGCGTCTGTTGTACCTGATCCCCGGGTTAAAAGGCTATGCCTGACCGGTCACGCCAGCGGCGGCCACAGAATATGCTTGGCGCCATGCTCCTTTTTAACATTCGCCAGCTCATGCAGCATGCATTTCAAATCGATGATCGCCTTCTCCTCCTCCGGCGGCAGCTGCCCGAGTTTTACATGCTTCAACAGCACGACCAGCGCCTCGCCGATGCGGCCGAGCTGCTTGCCGTAGCTGGCGACGGATATCGCATCCAATTCCGTCGCCGGGCTGGACGACTCTCCAACATTGATCGTGAACGGAAAAATGCTTTGCGTCACATTCCCCGAAAGTGGCAGTTTGACATCCGGCATGGCTCTTCTCCTGTGCGTTATGACAGCGGAACGAATCATAACCTTCAACCAAAATTCGGCCAATCATAAAAATCCGGGAGCAACAACATGAATTTCGCAGACCGCTACGGCCCCTTCGCCGTCATCACCGGCGCCTCCGAAGGCACCGGCCGGGAGTTCGCGCTGCAACTCGCAGCCGCGGGCATCCCCAGCATCCTCATCGCCCGCCGCGAAGCCCCGCTGCAAACGCTTGCCGCCGAAATCCTAGAGACAACCGGCGTCGAATGCAGCACCGCCAGCATCGACCTCGCCGCCCCCGACGCCGCCGCCCAGGTCCTGGCCGCCGCCGGCGGCCAGGAAATCGGCCTGTTCATCGCCAATGCCGGCGCCGACCCGAACGGCTCGAAATTCCTCGACCTCGACCTGGAAAACTGGCTCCAGCTGGTCCGCCGCAACGTCATGACCGTCTTCGAATGCAGCTACCACTTCGCCGCCACCATGCGCACCCGCCGCCGCGGTGGCCTGCTGCTCGTCAATTCCGGCGCCGCATATGGCGGCGCCAGCTACCTGGCCACCTACGCGGCCACCAAGGCCTTCATGCTGGCCTTCACCGAAGGCCTGTGGGCGGAGCTCAAACCCTTCAACGTCGACATGCTGACCCTGGTCATGGAAACCACCGACACCCCGGAATTCCGCCGCCTGCTGGCCGCAAAGGGCCTACCGGTCTTCCCCAACCTGGCCTCTCCCCGCGACGTCGCCGCCCTAGGCCTCGCCAACCTCGCGAACGGCCCCATCGTAAACTGGGGCAAATCCGACGAAGAACCTGGCCCCCCCACCTCCGCCAAATCCCGCCGCGAACGTATCCTCGCCATCGACGAAATGACAAAACCAATCTTTGGAGGCTAAAGCAGTCGCTTTTTTCAAAAAAAAGGCTGGCCGCCCGCGCATCCGCAAAAACTTTTGTTATGCGGGGGTATGGGCGTTGGCGAGTGCAACGCCCCAGGCCCAGATTACCAAAGTTTTTTTGCTTCTTTTTGTTCACAAAAAGAAGTGCTTCCCTATTCCTTCTAACGCTCCAATTCCGCCAGCATCAGGGGAAACACATCCCGCGACGCATATTCACCGATAAAAGGATCCGAATGGCCGTAGCCGGGCAGATAATGCACCCCATGATATCCCGGCCGGATCTGATCGAAATACTGATAGGTTTTGAGCTGACTCTGCGGCAGAAAACAGACATTCTCGGTGCCGGCAAAAAACACGAACCGCGCATCCGTCTGCGGCAGCGGCCCTGTGCCGAAATTTTCCGGCAGGCCCGGCAAATGTTCCACCCCAAGCAGATGCCCGGCTTTGACGCATTTATAAATCTGCTCGAAGAAACTGGTCGGCACCCTGCCGAATTCCTGCTTCACCCATTCATGCGTCGCGGCGTTCAAATTCTCATGCCGCCATAATGTCGGCTTGCCGGTGCCATGGGTAAAACTCGCCAGCCGGCAAACCCTGTTGTCGCATTCACGATGCGTGGCGAGTACCCATGCCGTAACCAGCTTTTCCATTACGGTATCCGCGTGATTGCCCCATTGCGGATCGAGATAATCCACCAGCCGGTGCAGGGTCGGCAATGTCACCCGGAATTTCGCAAGTGTTTCCTTAGGGATTACCGGATGCAGCGCCACCGCATTCGACAATATTGTCGTCACCTCCGGCACCAGCCCCGCCACCGCCGACATCATGAAACTGGTTGAACCCTGGCAATGCACAATCGAGACCACCCGATGTTTTAGTAATTTTTTCTCCGGTCAATAATCCAAGCCGGAAAACGTTCCGTTGTGCAAATTT
>JAMFSE010000009.1 GCA_026225115.1 Rhodovastum atsumiense | reverse complement strand
GCAGGATCAAATCGGGCAGCGGCCATCAGCATGGGTATCTCGATCAGAGAAGCTGCTGTCGCGGCGTCGAAGAAGCGCAGTGTTTCGATGACTTCGCCATGCGATCGCGCATAGTTCTGGACAGAACAATTTTTGCATCACTGGCGAGGCCGAGTTGTCTCAACGGTTTCCCAGTGCAGAACTCCGGTGCGAAACTCGGACATTGTGAGGCGGACCCCGCCTCGACGGCAAATTTTATTCGTCCGGCACCCAAACCGGCAGCCTCGCCCCATCCGGAGCTTCCTTCATAAACACCACGCTCCTCGTATACCCGTCGATCAGCATAAACCCGCCATGCTCCTGCACGGCGATCGCGGCTTCCCAGGTTCCCGGATAATAGGGCAGGTGCTTCGCCGCCGCCCTGGGGTCATTCGCATCGTCAGCCGGATCGGCCGCAAAAAAATCCGCATAGGGCACGCTGCCGAACGCATGCGTGGTATGGGTCGCCAGCAGCTGGCTTTTATCCCAATGCTCCAGCCGGTACAGCGCGTACCCGGCCAGCCGCCCCATCAACCCGCGGCGCGAACTGTTCGGCGCATATTCCAGCAACTGGGCCTGCTCGTCGGCCGTCAGCGAGGAAAACGGAATATGCAATTGCGCCTTCTCCAGCAACGGCGTGTGGCCCCGCAATAATTCATAGGCGTGGCCCCAGCGCGGCGAGCTGATTTCGCTGTACACCCACCTGCTTTTCATCTCGTCAACGCTTGCCATTTGCTTCCTCCGCTCCGGCCTTATTATCTGGAACCCCGATCTCCTCCATGCGCTTTTCGACGCATTGACGGGCCCCGCCGTTCTTGCAATTGATCCATATTCGCTCTGGGGAACGCCAATGAACAATAAAATCTCGATGACCCGCCGCCAGGCCGCCGCCACCAGCCTCGGCTTGGGCGCCGCAGCGCTCCTTGCCCCGGACACCGCCCAGGCCGCCGCCCCGGACGCTTCGCTGCCGCCACCCCAAACCTACGCCGCACCGGTCCCCGGCGAGCAGATCCAGGCCGCCATCAAGAAACTCCCAACCCTTGCCCAGGACCTGCTGCATAAAAGCGGCGTCCCGGGCCTGGCCGTCGCCGCGGTCTACAACGGCCAGACCGTCTATGCGGAGGGTTTCGGCATCCGCCGGGTAGGCAGCCCGGATACCGTCAATGCCGACACCGTCTTCCAGCTCGCCTCGGTCTCCAAATCCGTCAGCGCAACCGTGCTCGCACAACAGATCGGCCATGGCGGCATCAGTTGGCAAACGCCAGTGGTGAAGCATCTCCCCTGGTTCGCGCTGTCCGATCACTGGGTCACCTCCCACGTCACCCTGGCGGACATGTTCGCCCACCGCTCCGGCCTGCCCGACCACGCCGGCGATGACCTCGAAGATCTCGGCTACAACCGCATCCAGGTTCTGCACCAGCTCAGATACCTGCCGCTGCATTCGTTCCGGGACACCTACGACTACACCAATTTCGGCGTCACCGCCGCCGCCGAGGCCGTGGCGGAGGCCGCCGGCACCGACTGGGCAACCCTGGCCGAAACAATCCTCTACAAGCCGCTCAACATGCACGCCACCAGTTCGCGCTTTGGGGACTTCATCCGCCGCCCCAACCGCGCCACCGGCCATGTCAAAACCAACGCCGGTTACGCCGCCAAATACCAGCGCCAGCCGGACGCGCAGTCCCCCGCCGGCGGCGTCAGCGCCTCGGTGCGCGACATGGCGCATTGGCTGGCCATGGTGCTGCAATCCGGCGAATATAACGGCAAGCAGATCGTCGATGCCGCCGCTTTGCTGCCCGCCGTCACCGCCGAAATCGTCTCAACGCACACCCAGAATATGTCGGCGCGTCCTGATTTATACGGCTATGGCTTTATCGTCGGCACCCAACCCACCGGCCGCATCACCCTTGGCCATTCCGGCGCCTTTGCGCTCGGCGCCGGCACCGCGTTCATGCTCATCCCCTCGCTCAACCTCGGCATCATCACGCTCACCAACGCAGCCCCCACCGGCGCCGCCGAAGCGCTGAACGCTTCCTTCGCAGATCTGGTGCAATATGGAACCGTCACCCGCGACTGGTACACCGGCTATCAGCACCTTACCGCCCCAATCTCCGCCCCGGTCGGAGCGCTCGCGGGCAAGCCACAACCCGCCAACCCGGCGCCGCCGGCGAGCCTCGAATCCCACGTCGGCATTTACCAGAATGCCTATTACGGCCCGGCGGAAATCCAACTGCGCGACGCAGCACTGGTCATGAAAATCGGCCCGCACAATATGGTATTTCCCTTAACCCATTGGGACAGCGAAACTTTCGTCTACACCCCGGTAGGCGAGAACGCGCCCGAGGGCTCCCGCGCCGCCATTACCTTCAGCAAAAACCTCGCTGCTTTCACCATCGATATCTACGCCGAAAGCGGAGTGAACAACTTCGTCAGGCAGTAACGCAACGCTGCCATCGCGTTTCTCTGCAGGAAATGAATATTCTTACAGGTTGACGTTTTGCCGCGTTCTGGCTATCTCTAGCAGCAAGATTTCAATGGGTTGCAGCTATGTGTGGCATTGCCGGACTGTTTCTGAAAAATAGATCGCTGGAGCCCGAACTGGGCGCTTTAACCGCCGCGATGTTGACGGTGTTGACAGACCGCGGGCCGGACAGCGCCGGTTTCGCCATCTACGGATCAGGCGCCCCAGGCGAGATCAAACTTACGCTCCGCGCCCCCGTCTATTTTGATTTCGAAGCAATGGCTGCCGGGCTCAATCTCTCGGTCACCCGGCGCGACGATCATGCGGTGCTCGCAGTGCCGGCGGCGCGCGAAGCCCACGTCCGCAGTTTCCTTGCAGCCAACCATCCCGAGGTCGCGATCGTCTCCAGCGGCGCCCGCATGGAATTGTTCAAAGGGGTCGGGCTTCCTTCCGATGTGTCAAACCGCTTCGGCCTGAGCGGCATGTCCGGCAGCCACGCCATCGGCCATACCCGCATGGCGACCGAATCCGCCGTCACCACCCAGGGCGCGCACCCGTTTTCCACCGGGCCGGACCAATGCCTGGTCCATAACGGCTCGTTATCCAACCATAACGACATCCGCCGCCGCCTGATCCGCGAACACATGTCTTTCGAAACCCAGAACGACACCGAAGTCGCCGCCGGCTATCTCAGCTGGAAACTCCGCTCTGGCGCCAAGCTCGACGAAGCGCTGACCTCCGCGCTCGACACTTTGGACGGTTTCTACACCTTCGTGGTTGGCACCGAGACCGGTTTCGGCGTGCTGCGCGACCCGGTTGCCTGCAAGCCGGCCGTCATGGCGGAAACCGATGACTACGTCGCCTTCGGCTCCGAATACCGCGCGCTCGTCGATCTGCCGGGAATATCCAAAGCCCATCTCTTCGAGCCCGAACCGGCAAAAGTCTATTTCTGGGAGCGCCCTACCCGGGAGGGCCCTACCCGGGAGGGCGCGGCATGAGCCTCGCCGCCGCCCCGAAAATCGCCGAAACCGATCCGGCAATTTTCGACCTTGCCTCCGCCGAACTGCGCGATCTGAACGCCATGCTGCAGGCCCTGCCACCGGACACCAATGAGACCGCGTGGAGCATCCTCAACCCGCGTGGCGCGCATGCGGTCGCGGTCGGCATCACCGCCCCCGTCGCCATCACGGTGGAAGGCCATGCCGGCTATTACTGCGCCGGCATGAATGACGGTGCCAGCATCACCATCAACGGCAACGCCGGCACCGGCGTTGCCGAAAACATGATGTCCGGTACGGTCCATGTCCGCGGCGATGCCAGCCAGTCCGCCGGCGCCACCGCACATGGCGGCCTGCTGATCATCGACGGCAATGCCAGTGCCCGCTGCGGCATTTCGATGAAGGGGGTGGACATCGTGGTCAAAGGCTCGGTCGGCCATATGAGCGCCTTCATGGCGCAGTCCGGCAACCTCGTCATCCTCGGCGACGCCGGTGAAGCACTGGGCGACAGCCTGTACGAGGCAAAATTATTCGTACGCGGCAGCGTTGCCAGTCTCGGCGCGGATTGCGAAGAAAAGCCGATGACTGCACAGGATAAATCGGACCTCACCGAACTGCTCCGCCGCGCCGGCGCCACCGCTGATGTCAACAGCTTCAAGCGCTACGGCTCGGCCCGCACCCTCTATCATTTCCATGTCGATAACGCAGGCGCCTACTGATGAACGAAAACGCCGGTCCGCATATTCCGCAAACCCCGCCCCGCCGCTCCGCCACTTTCGACGAGTTCGCGATCGCCGAAATTCAGCGCGCCGCCGCCACCGGCATCTACGACATTCGCGGCGGCGGCTCGAAACGCAAGCTGCCGCATTTCGACGACCTGCTTTTCTTAGGCGCCTCCGTCTCCCGCTACCCGCTGGAAGGCTATCGCGAACGCTGCGGCACCGATGTCGTGCTTGGCACCCGCTTTGCCAAAAAACCGATCCATCTGAAAATTCCGGTTACGATCGCTGGCATGAGCTTCGGCGCGCTCTCCGGCCAGGCCAAGGAAGCGCTCGGCCGCGGCGCGACTGCAGCCGGTACCTCCACCACCACCGGCGATGGCGGCATGACGCCGGAAGAACGCGGCCATAGCAATATTCTGATCTATCAATATCTGCCCTCCCGCTACGGCATGAACCTCGCGGACCTCCGCAAAGCCGATGCAATTGAGGTCGTGGTAGGGCAGGGCGCCAAGCCCGGCGGCGGCGGCATGCTGCTGGGGCAGAAAATCTCGCCGCGCGTTGCCGCCATGCGCAACCTGCCGGAAGGCATCGACCAGCGCTCCGCCTGCCGGCATCCGGATTGGACCGGTCCCGATGACCTCGAGATCAAAATTCTCGAACTCCGCGAACTGACCAATTGGGAAAAACCCATCTACGTCAAGGTCGGCGCCAGCCGGCCCTATTACGACACCGCGCTCGCCATCAAATCCGGCGCTGACGTCGTGGTGCTGGACGGCATGCAAGGCGGCACGGCAGCGACCCAGGAAGTCTTCATTGAACATGTCGGCCTGCCGATCCTCGCCGCCATCCGCCCCGCGGTGCAGGCGCTGCGGGATCTCGGCCTGCACCGCAAAGTCCAGCTATCGTCTCCGGCGGCATTCGCAACGGCGCCGATGTCGCCAAGGCTTTGGCGCTCGGCGCCGATGCGGTCGCCATCGGCACCGCGGCCCTGATCGCGCTTGGCGATAACGCGCCGGAATGGGAATCCGAATACCAGAAACTAGGCACCACCCACGGTGCCTATGACGACTGGCACGAAGGCCGCGACCCAGCCGGCATTACCACCCAGGACGCCACGCTCGCAGCCCGGCTGGATCCAGTCAAAGCCGGCCGCCGCCTCGCCAATTATCTCTCGGTGCTGACCCTGGAAGCACAGGCCATAGCGCGCGCCTGCGGCAAAAGCCATTTGCATAATCTGGAGCCGGAAGATTTGGTCGCGCTGACCATCGAAGCCGCCGCGATGGCGCAGGTGCCGCTCGCCGGCACCAGCTGGATACCCGGCAAAAACCTCTAAAATATCCAACACCGCAAACAGGGCAGAATTCAATAATGGCAACCGACCTTGCAAAGATCGCCAAAGATCGCGGCATCAAATATTTCTTGATCTCCTACACCGATCTGTTCGGCAGCCAGCGCGCCAAGCTGGTGCCGGCGTCTGCCATCGCCGGCATGCAGAAAAACGGCGCCGGCTTCGCAGGCTTCGCCACCTGGCTCGACCTGTCCCCGGCCGACCCCGACATGTTCGCAATGCCCGACCCTGAAAGCCTGGTGCAATTGCCCTGGAAACCGGAAGTCGGCTGGCTGGCTTCCGATATCTGGATGGACGGCAAACCGGTGGCGCAGGGTCCGCGCATCATCCTCAAACGTGTCACGGCCGAGGCCGCCAAACTCGGCTACGTCATGAAATCCGGCGTCGAATGCGAATTCTTCCTCACCAACCCGGACGGCACCGCAATCGCGGATGCCGCCGACACCGCCACCAAACCCTGCTACGACCAATCCGCCTTGATGCGCCGCTACGAGGTCATCACCGAGATTTGCGACGCCATGCTGTCGCTGGGCTGGGAGCCGTATCAGAACGATCATGAAGACGCCAACGGGCAGTTCGAAATGAACTGGACTTTTGACGCCGCAACGCTCACCGCGGACCGCCACGTGTTTTTCAAATTCATGGCCAAATCCATCGCCGAAAAACACGGGCTGCGCGCTACCTTCATGCCGAAACCCTTCCTTGGCCTCACCGGCAGCGGCTGCCACTCCCATGTCTCGATGTGGCAGGGCAAGAAAAACGCTTTCGAGGATGCCAAGGGCGAGCTCGGCGTCTCCAAACTCGGCTATCATTTCATCGGTGGCATCATCGAACATGCCGAAGCCCTCTGCGCTTTGCTCAACCCAACGGTGAATTCCTACAAGCGCATCAACGCGCCCCGCACTACCTCCGGCGCCACCTGGGCGCCCAACACCATTACCTATACAGGCAATAACCGCACCCATATGATCCGCATTCCGGAGCCCGGCCGGTTCGAACTGCGGCTCGCCGACGGCGCCACCAACCCCTATCTGCTGCAGGCCGGCATTCTCGCCGCCGGGCTGGATGGCATCACGAAAAAAACCGAGCCGGGCCCGCGCCTGGACATCAACATGTACACCGACGGCCACACGGTGAAGGACGCCAAGCGCCTGCCGCTGAACCTGCTCGACGCCTTACGCGCTTTCGAGAATTCCAGCACGCTGAAAATGGCATTGGGCGAAAGCTTCATCTCCGCCTACGCCAAATTGAAACACGCCGAGTGGGATGATTACGCCAGCCATCTGACGCAATGGGAGCGCCAAGCAACGCTGGATTGTTAGCGCCGTTTCCTAGCTCGCCAGCAATTCCCGAATGGCCTGTTCCAAAACCATGCTCGCGGGTGAAACCCAGCCCGGTGCGCCGGCGTTATGCCCATAAGGTGAAATTAGCGGCCGTAGCTCGGCACCGCGAATTTGCGACGCCTCGATGCGTGCCTCCTCAACCGGAATGCACATGTCATGGTCGCACGGCATATAGATGGTTTTGGCCCGGATATTCTGCAGATCCGCCGGCGCAACGGCCGAATTCTTATAGGTCCAGAGCAAGGTCAGAAGATCGTTGGCATCCCTTTGAAGATAGAAATTTTCGTTAAATAGCGACAATGCCTCCGCGGTCTCAAATCCAAGGTTACGGTAAAGCCGCTCACGGAAGAATGTCGCGGAATAGAGCCATGCCGTGAACAGCCGCGCCAAAGCACGCAGCCCCGTCTCCGGCACCAGATTGTAATTACCGCTATGGAAATTGGAGTCCGCCGTAAGTGTCGCAATTGCCGAGCGCATGACGACATCGGCGAAGGGCCAGCATTTCGCCAAACCGCATACAGCCATCAGCCGTTGCACCATGGCCGGATAATTTGCCGCCCAGGCGCAGGCCTGCATGGCGCCCATGGACCAGCCATAAGCCAGTGCGATTTCCCGCACGTTCAGCGTCTCGGTCAACAACCGGTATTGCAGCGCGACATTATCGGCAATGGTGACATTCGGGAACCCGATACCGTGAAAGGGCGCTGCTGTATTGCTGGGCGAAGTCGAGACGCCGTTGCCTATTAAATTCGGCACCACAATGAAATATTTGGCCGGGTTGATCGCCCTTGCCCGGCCGATCATGCGGGCGAAGGCCGTGTGATTGGCGGCAAATGTGGTTGGGACCAGAATGCAATTATCACCGGCCGCATTTAATTTACCGTAGGTTTTGTAAACCAGAGTGACATGCGGCAGTGTCGCGCCACTTTGCAGTGCTACGTTCTCAAATTGAATTTTCTGGGACACAACGATGGACCTTAAGCGGGCACAAAATTGCGCACGGCCGAAATCGGTGAATTCGTATTTTCCAAGACCTGCCGAACTCGCGTTTGCATGATAATCTTTGGGGCTATCCTTGGTTTGCAATATCGGACATTCGGCAACTAACCGGAAGTCCGTTGGATTAATAGGCCAGTATCACTGTATCATGCAAACTAACGGGGTTAATTTGAATAAAAAAGCCGCTCCGTTCGCCGTGGCGTCCGGAGCGGCTCTTCAAATACGCCGAGCAGTTTATCCGATCGAAGCTGGGACCCCGATCGAACTCACCCGATCACTCAGCGGCATTCAGACCTTCCATGTCATGCTCGATGCCGAGCAGGGTTTGCGGCGCCCTGGTTTTAAGAACCCAGAACCAGACCACCCCGATGAGCATGTAAACCACGAAGCCCCATGGGAAGTAGTTGAAGGGCGCGGCAGGTACCGGGTAGATGCTGCCGAGGAAGGCGAGCGCCATGCAGATGGCGCCAAGGCCGCCCATGATGACGTCACCGGCCTTCAGCTTGCCTTCGCGATAGATCAGGATCGGCGCGCAGACCGAGCAGAGGAAATACACGGTCAGAAAGCCGAAGGTTGCGATGGTGCCGAAGTAACCGACGCAGGCGACTTCACCGACATGCGAGAAGGCCATGCAGATCAACGCGTTCAGCGCGCAGCCGACGCCGATCGCCAGATGCGGCGTGCCGTGATGCTTGTGCACCATGCCCATTGAATTATGCACGAACTGGTAGCGGCCGAGCGAGAACAGCATGCGGGCGAAGGCGGTGAGCTGGCCCAGCGAGCAGGCAAAGCAGCTGATGGCGGCGGCAAAGTAGATGAAGGTGGAAACCCAGCTTGCCATGCCGGTGGTAAGATCGTTCAAAGGCGCTGCGCTGCCGCCAAGTTTCGAGGCGTCGTCATGGAAGCCCATGACCACGATGTAAGTGGTGAAGACAAAGAAGATGCCAACGATAATCGCGGTCGCCACAATCGCTCGCGGCACCACCACTTCCGGGTCTTTGATTTCTTTTGCCAGCGTCGCTGCACTCTCAAAACCCACCCAGGAGAAGATGGCGAAAACGATTGGCGGCCCAATGCTGCTGAAGGAAGCGCCGGAGAGATGCGTTTGCGCCGGATCCATCTTGAAGCCGAATTTTTGCCATATGAAGAAACAGGTGATCAGGATGGCGGCGACCGAGAGCACTTCCAGGGTCAATCCGAACCGGACCGACATTTTCACGTCGCGGTAGGCCAACACGAAAATCAACGCGGAGACCACGATATAGATAAGGAAGTTCGGCACCATGGTTTTGATGCCGATCGCCAGGATGAAGTCCTTGAAGAAGATCGAGGTTGCTGCCGTTAGCGCCACAGCAGTGAGCAGATAGGCGAGCAACATGGCCCAGCCCGATAGCAATCCCCAACTCGGCCCCAATGTTCGTGATATATACAGGAAGAATGAGCCGGCGGCGGGGATCCGCTTGGCCAGTTTGCCGATATTAATGCCGACGATCACAAGGCTGATGGTGGCCAGCGCGTAGACCAGCCACGAAACCGAGCCCGCCATGCCGCCGACCACGGCAACACCTAGCGCCGGCGTAAAGGTCGGCGAAAGGCTGCAGACCGATTGTCCAATCGCTTCGACAATAGAAAGGTTCTTTTTCAACACAGCCATGGCGGCCCCTTTTGCTCGAACAAAAACACGAATGCGAAATCAACTATGGCTGTGCACAGCAAATCCCATGCCAGCCGCTAAACCCAACCAAACAGCGTAAAACACGCCAGAAATAGTTCTGTATGATTAAGAATTATGCTTATAGTGAATGAAATTTAGCTTTACAAGAAACATTCATTCTTTTTGATAACTTTTTAGCCGCTTTTTGGAATCGGGTTCAGCGCCGGAATTTCGCTCCACGCGATTGCTCAGGAACAAAGCTCAGCGCAACATCCACGCAGCTTTATTGGAGAGTTAAGTGGGAAATATTGCCATGCTTGCATTGCTGACACTTGCCGCGGGTTTTGAAGCCGGCGGCGACGCACTCGTCCGTTCCGGACTGCACGCCCCAACGATGCAGGCCCGGATCGCCTTCATGGCCGCCGGTGCAGTGGTGCTGTTTATCTACGGTATTTCGGTCAACCTGCCGCCCTGGGATTTCGGCCGCCTGCTCGGCGTCTATGTTGCATTGTTCTTTGTCGTGGCACAGCTCATCAACCTGCTCGCCTTCGGCATAAGGCCGGCCCTGCCCATCTGCGCCGGCGGCATTTTGATCATCTCCGGCGGCCTGCTGATAACTTTCTGGCAGGCCTGACCTGGCGCTTTAAGCAAAAGACTTGAGCACCGCTTTTTTCCAGGCCGTGTAGTTTTTCTCCCGTACGGTTTCGCTCATCGCAGGCTGCCAGGTTTTATCCACCGCCCAGTTCTCCCGCATCTCATCGGTGTCCCGCCAGTAGCCTACAGCAAGCCCGGCAGCGTAGGCAGCACCGAGAGCCGTCGTTTCCGTAACACGCGGACGGATCACCGGCGCCCCCAGAATATCCGCCTGAAACTGCATCAGCAATTCATTGCCGACCATGCCGCCATCGGATTTCAATTCCCGCAAGGCGATCCCGCTATCGTTCTGCATCGCCTCAACGACGTCGCGGACCTGATAGGCCGTTGCTTCCAATGCGGCGCGCGCGATATGGCCCTTATGCGAAAACCGGGTCAGCCCGGCGATCAACCCGCGCGCGTCGGCCCGCCAATAGGGCGCGAACAGGCCGGAGAATGCGGGCACGATATAGACATCGCCATTATCTTCAACACAGGCCGCCAAAGTCTCGATATCGGCGGATTTGCCGATCAACCCCAGATTGTCCCGCAGCCATTGCACCAGCGCGCCGGTAATCGCGATCGCCCCTTCCAACGCGTAGCACGGCTTCTGGCTGCCAAATTGATAGGCCAATGTCGTCAGCAATCCGGCTTTCGAGACCACCGGCGCCGCTCCGGTATTCATCAACAGAAAACTGCCGGTGCCATAGGTATTCTTGGCTTCGCCGGGCGCAAAACAATTTTGCCCGACGAGCGCCGCCTGCTGGTCACCCAACATGCCGGCAAGCCGCACACCCTGCAGCGGCGCATGCCGGATTTCTCCATACACGGTCGATGAGGGGCGGATTTCCGGCAGGCAGGCGCGCGGAATATCGAAATCCGCAAGCAGGCCGTCATCCCAGTCGCAGGTGGCAATGTCCATCAACTGCGTGCGGCTGGCGTTGGTTACATCGGTAATATGCAGCCCGGTCAGGTTCCAGGCCAGCCAGCTATCGACAGTCCCGAACAGCGCTTCGCCGGCCTCCGCACGCAGCCTGGCGCCCGGAATATTCTCCAGCATCCAGCGCAATTTCAGCCCGGAGAAATAGCTGGCCAGCGGCAGGCCGGTCTTCGCCCGGAACCGATCCTGCCCGCCATCCCGCGCGAATTGCGCCACCATGGAATCGACCCGCGTATCCTGCCAGACGATCGCATTATGCAGCGGCGCACCGCTCACTTTATCCCACAGCAGCGTCGTCTCACGCTGATTGGTAATGCCGATCGCGGCAATATCGCCGGCGCTCAAATTGCAGCGCGCCAGCGCCGCACCGATCATCTCGAAGCTGTTGCCGAGAATCTCCAGCGGATCATGTTCGACCCATCCGGGTTGTGGAAAAATCTGCCGGTGCTCTTTCTGGGCATGTGAAATCACCTGCCCGGATTTATCGAATACGATGAACCGCGTGCTGCTCGTGCCCTGGTCGATCGCGCCGATATATTGGCCCAAATGCTACCCCGCCCGCAACGCAGCCAAGGCTTGTTCGATATCCGCAATCAAATCGCCAACATCCTCAAGCCCGATATGAAAGCGCGCAACCTCGCCCTCATACACGCCGGTGCCGGCGCTGCGCGCGATGGTGCCGCCCGTCGGCAGCACCAGGCTCTCATAGCCGCCCCAACTGGCGCCGATGCCGAATAATTGCAGCGCGTCGATCATCGCCACCACCGCCGCCGCCGAATATTGCGGCTGGAACACCACGCCAAACAATCCGCCGCCGCCGGTGAAATCGCGTTTGAAAAATTCATGGCCGGGGCAGGAGGGTAATGCGGGGTGCAGCACCCGCGCCACTTCGTCGCGGGCCGCCAGCCAGTTCGCTATCTCCAATCCCGCCGCATATTGCGCCCGCAGCCTCAAGCCCAGCGTCCGCAGCCCCCGCAAGGCCAGCCAGCAATCATCCGGCGAGGCATATTGCCCAAGTTCCAGCATGCCCTTTCGCAGCCACGCCCAGTCGGACTCCGAGTTGACGGTCACCGAGCCCATGATCAGATCCGAATGCCCGCCGACATATTTCGTCAGCGCCTGTATCGAAACATCGACGCCATGCGCGAATGGCTGGAAGTGGTAAATCCCCCAGGTGTTATCCATGAAAACCTTTATGCCGCGCGCATGCGCAACGCGCGCCAGCATCGGGATATCCTGCACTTCGAAAGTGTGGCTGCCTGGGCTTTCCGTGAACAGCACCCGCGAATTCGGTTGCAGCAAAGCGGTGATTTCCGCCTCATTCGCCATCGGATCGTAATAGGTGGTGGTCACGCCAAAGCGCACCAATGTCGTATCGCAGAAAGTCCGGGTTGGGCCATAGACGGAATCCGGCACCAGCAGATGCTCGCCGGCCTTCAGATAGGCCAACAGCGGCATGATGCAGGCTGCCAGGCCGGAGCCGACGATCTGGCAATGGCTGCCGCCCTCGATCTCGGTGATCGCCCGTTCGAGCGCGAAATGCGTCTCGGTGCCGTACAATCCGTAAAGCTCGATCTGCTCCAGCCGGCGCGTGCCCAGCGCCAGCTTGGTCGCGACATCCGGATAAAGCACGGTGGAGCCGCGCACCAGTTTCGGATTGACATAGCCATGCGCCTTGGTGCCGGCCCGGCCGGTCTGCACCAGCCTGGTATCGAATTTTTTTACCATAGCGTGAGACTAAGTGAATCGTCCGTTCAAAACTAGCTCGCCTCAACCGGCGTATCGTCGCGGCTGCCCCATTCCGCCCAGGAACCGTCGTAGAGCGCGGGTTCAGGCAGGCCGGCCAGCACCATCCCCAGGGTCAGCACCGCAGCCGTCACGCCGGAGCCGCAACTCGTCACCGCCGGGGTTTTCCCGTCAATCCCGGCCCGCGCAAAGCGCTGCCGCAATTGCGCCGCCGGCAGCATCTTTCCATCATCCAGAATCTCGCCGATCGGCAGCGATCTGGCGCCAGGAATATGCCCGCTTTTCATGCCCATCCGCGGCTCGGGAACCGCACCGCTAAACCGTCCCGCCGGCCGCGCATCCAGCACGATCGCGGCCGGCTGCGTCAGGTTGCGCCGCATGTCATCGATGTTGCGAATCATATCCGGCCGATAGTCGGATATGAAATTTCCCGGCGCAGATGCCATCGCAACGCCGGAGGCAACTTCGTGGCATTCCTTCATCCAGCCAGGCAGCCCGCCATCCAGTACCGCAACGTCGTCATGGCCAAAAACCCGAAACATCCACCAGACCCGCGCGCTCGAAAATATGCCGCGCTGGTCGTAAATCACAATTTTGCTGCTGTTGCTGATCCCAAGCTGCGCTACCATGCTTGCAAAATCCGCAGGTGCCGGCAGCATATGCGGCAGATCCGTATCATGTGCCGCAATCGCGTCGATATCGAAAATCACCGCACCCGGAATATGCGCCGCTTCGAAAAGCTTTTTGGCGTCCTTCGCCTCGGTGGGCAGATAGAAGCTTGCGTCCAGCACCACCAGACCGGGGCTGCCCAGCGTGGACGCCAACCAGGCCGGCGATACCAGATGATCCATCACCCTATCCGCGCGCTGCGGCGATCATGCCCCGCACCCGCTCGGCCGCCGCCCCGCCCTTCAAAGCCTCGCGCCAGGCGGACTCGGCGACCCGCTGATGCGCCACCACCGCGTCTTCGGCACTGGTGATCATGGCAACACCGGTCTGCGCAGACGGCGCCGCATCCGCATTGAACGGGTTAATCGCCAAAATCGCCCGTTCGCGAGACCGCAGCAACGTAAACGGCCCGTTCGGCTCGCCATTGGCCATCAGCCCCAATTGCAGGCCGATCGGCTCGCTCTCCATCAGCTTGGCGATTAATTCCATCTCATGCGCCGCGACCTCCTTGGCGGTCTGGCGTAGCCGGTCGGATGCCGGAACGGTAGCCGCAATGCCCTCGGATAAAAATTTCTGAATCGAGCTGATCGTTAGAATACCGATGATCGACGGCTTCCTTGTCGCGAACATGCGCTTGCGCGCATCCATCACGCCCAGAAGTTGTTCCGCGGCGGCCCGCGCCATACCGCGTTCGGCGCCCATCTGGTCAGCCGCTTCTTCAAAAATCTGAGCCAGCAGCCCGTCAAACTGGTCAGAGGCGATCAGATAGCAAATCGGCCCGAACACCTGCAAAATCTGATCGGAAGTCTCTTCGATCTGCCGGACCCGCTCCATATAGCCAACCGGCTTGGTGTAATATTCCACCCCGATCCCAAGCAGCGTCAGCGGCGAGATTTTGAGCAATTCCGCCAACCGGTTAACGGTATCGAGCTTGATGACCTCGCCCTTTTCATAGCGGTACAGGGCGGCGCGTGACACACCCAGGCGGGCAGAAATTTCCTCCGCCTTCAGGCCGGATTCCATCCGGTAGGCCCGCAATTGCTGTCCAATTTCGTTAAAACGCATCAATTAATCTCCAATGCCGCCGCGGGGCAAGATTCTGTCCAGTTCTCGCAACCTCGTCTCATGAACCGAACTGCCATCTAGAATTCTCCGCATAGCCAAATTTTTCACGGATTACAATAAACTGTCATCGGTTACGAGACTCTTGACTAATTTATGCTTCTCGCACGCACAGCGCCGCTCAGGTCCATAGTTCAGCCGAATCAATCTGCTGTTAACCAATTCCTCCCTAACATCCGCCATGCCCAATTCATCCCTTGCCAAGCGCCAATCCGCCGAATCCCGAGGCCGCTCCGCGGAAGCTTCGGTTGCCGCCAACTGGCAGGCGCAAGGCTTCAGCGTTCTCGCGCAACGCCTGCGTACGACATCGGGCGAAATTGATCTTGTCGTCGCTGACCCCGCGACCCTTGTTTTTATCGAAGTAAAAGCCCGGCCCAGCTTCGAAGAAGCGGCCTATGCCGTGCTCCCCCGCCAGCAATTGCGGCTCCTGCAAGCCGCCGATTCCGCTTTGGCGCAGCACCAGGAATGGAACCGCCCGAATATACGTTTTGACGTCGCACTGGTTTGCAACGGCGCCATCCAGCACATCGAGGATGCAATCCGGCAAAACTGAGGCAACCGCTAAAAATGTATCCCCTGGCCGATAAACGCATCATGCAGCGATGGTACGGCCCCGGAGAGGACGATCTGAACGCCAATCGCCAGCAATAGAAGCGCTGCGAGCCGCGACACCACGTTCCGGCCGGAGGGGCCGAGCACCGCCGCAAGACGATCCGCAGTCGTATAGGAAATCCAGATCAGCACCGCCATCGCCACCACCGCGGCCGAGGCGCCGCCGAAATAGGCCAGCATTCCAGCCACGCCACCTTCCGGCCGTTCGGTACCCAGGCTCACCGCAACCGCAATCGTTCCCGGACCGGTGGTGAAAGGCAGCGTTAACGGAAAGAACGCAAAGCCCGATGGATCCATTGTCCCCTCGACAGGCGCTGCCTCCGCCTCCTTGCGGTCGACGGTCACTTCCGGCGCCGAAAGCATCTCATAGGCCCGGGCCGACACCACAATCCCGCCAGCAATCCGCAAAGCGTTCAGGGAAATCCCGAAAAAACTCAAAATATAACTGCCGGCCCAAAGGGTGACCAACATCACCAGGCTCGAATAAAAGGCCACCTTGCGCGCCAGAACCACCCGTTCGGGATGCGTCTGAAACGCCGTTACCTCATTAAAAATAATCGCGCCGGCAAGCGGGTTTACAATCGAAAACAACGCCGGGAAGGCCAGCAGAAACGCCTGAATTGCTTCGGTTGCCAGCATTCCGATACGCTAGCGCTTCTTTTTTTATAAAAACTAATGCCCGAGCGCCTGCACAATCTCCTCGGTCATCTTCTTCGCATCGCCGAACAGCATCATGGTGTTGTCGCGGAAGAACAGCTCGTTATCCACACCGGCATAGCCCGTCGACATGCCGCGTT
>JAMFSE010000008.1 GCA_026225115.1 Rhodovastum atsumiense | reverse complement strand
TGGCGCGTTGCCTGGCCGAAGGTTTTACCTATCAGGGCGAGCCCTCGCCGCATGCCAAAGGCAAGCCGCGCGGCATGAAAAGCGCACACCTGCCGCCGTCCTGCTTCGTGATCTTTCTGCAAAATCACGACCAGATCGGCAACCGTGCATTGGGCGAAAGGCTGACCAGCCTCGTCGATCCGCAGAAGCTGCGGGCTGCGGTATTTCTGCAGTTGATGACGCCGCAAATCCCGCTGCTGTTCATGGGAGAGGAATGGGGCTGCAAAACGCCGTTTCTATTTTTCACCGACCATCACGACGAACTCGCCGATGCCGTGCGCGAAGGCAGGCGCACGGAATTCGCGCATTTCCCGGCGTTCAGCGACCCTGAAAAGCGCGACTCGATCCCCGACCCAAACGCACCGGAGACTTTCGTGCAATCCATCCCGCAGCCGCATCTTATGACGGAATTCGAAGCGGAAACCCTGGCATTTTACGAGACGACATTGCAATGCCGCGCGCAGCACATTGTGCCCCGCATGACGGGTGCCGTCTCCATCGGCGCCGAGGCGCTCAACGAGACCGCCATCCGCGCCGCGTGGAAAATGGGCGATGGTTCGATTCTGACGGTTGCATCCAATTTCGGCGAGACGCCGGTGGAGCTGAAAATTGCGGGTGAGATCCTGGCCGCCAGCAACAAAAATTCCGTCTATGACGGTGCGACGCTACCCGCCTATTCAAGCTTTGCCTGGCTGGTGCGGCAATGACGGAAAATCTGCATGAGCTTGCCTACGCCGCCGGCATCGAAGTGCATTGGCGCGATGTCAACGGCAGTGACCAGCATGTGAGCGACGACAGCCTGCGCGCGGTGCTGGCGGCGATCGGCTTTCCGGCGGAAAACGGGCATCAGATCCACGACAGCATGGCGGCTCTCCGGCATGAGGCGGAGGTGGCCGCGCCGCCGCTGATCACGGCGGAGCTCGGCATGCCGATCGGGATCAACGGCCCGCCTGGGGCGTTTCAAATCACGATGGAATCCGGCCACGTGTTCACCGGTATCGCGGAGCAGGGTCATGACGGCCGAACGCAGCTGCCGGCCTTGAATGAGACCGGCTATCACCGGGTGGAATTCAATAACGCGCTCACTACCATCGCGGTCGCGCCGCCGCGCGGCTACACGCTGGAAGATGTCGCGGACGGCAAAAAACTTTGGGGCCTGGCCGCGCAGCTCTACGCTTTGCGGCAGCCCGGCGACGGCGGCATCGGCGATTTTGCGGCGCTGGCCAGTTTCGCCAGAGCCGCCGCCAGCCATGGCGCGGATGCGCTAGCCATCAGCCCGGTGCACGCGCTGTTCTCTGCCGACGTCAACCGCTTCAGCCCGTATTCTCCCTCCAACCGCGCGCTGCTGAACGTGTTGCACATCAACGAGCCGACCACCGCGGAATCCGGTGAATATGTCGATTGGCCCGTAGCCGGCGCCGCAAAATTGCAGGCACTGCGTAAAGCCTTCGAGAATTTCCACGGCCACGAGGCGCTGGATCAATTCCGGCATGAAGGCGGCGACCGCGTCACCCGGCACGCGATCTTTGAAGCGATCCAGGCGTCGCTTGTGCCAAACCATCAGGCGGCGATGGACTGGCGCAACTGGCCGGAAGCCTACCGCGACCCCAATAACCCGGCGGTGCTGCGATTCTTTGAAGACAATACGCATGAGGTGAGTTTCCACACCTATCTGCAATACCGTGCCGATAAGGATTTGCAGGCAGCCCAGCGGGCGGCGCGCGACGCCGGCATGCGCATCGGGCTGATCGCCGACCTCGCCGTCGGCGCGGACCACGGCGGCAGCCAGGCCTGGAGTTACCAGAGCCAGGTATTGCGTGGGCTTGAACTCGGCGCCCCGCCGGACGCCATCAACCGCGAAGGCCAGAGCTGGGGCATCACCGCTTTCTCGCCGCACGGCCTGCGCAACAGCGGGTATACCGCCTTTTTGGAGATGCTGCGTCAGGCCATGCGCAATGCCGGCGGCGTGCGCATCGACCACATCATGGGCCTGGCCCGGTTATGGGTCATCCCCATCGGCTTGGGCTCCAGCCAGGGCGCCTATCTGCGCATGCCGATGGATGATTTCCTGCGGTTGGTCGCACTCGAATCGCAACGCCATCAGGCGGTCATCATCGGCGAGGATCTTGGCACCTTGCCTGCGGGGTTTCACGAACGTCTCATCGGCGCCGGCATCGCGGGCCTGCGCGTCATGTGGTTTGAACGGCATTTCTCGCATTTTAATCCACCCGCCAACTGGACCCGGACCGCGGTTGCCATGACCACCACGCACGATCTTCCAACCGTCGCCGGCTGGTGGCAGGGAACCGATATTGCCTGGCGCCACGCGCTCGGTTTTGCCGGGGATAATGAAGATCAGCGCGAAGCCGACCGCGCCGAATTATGGTCGGCATTCCACGAATCAGGTGCCACCCACGCGCCGATCCCGCCCGCTGATCAACCTGGCGCCGCGGTTGACGCCGCCTGCAGCCATCTCGGATTTGCCGCTTCCACCTTGGCGTTATTGCCGATCGAAGACGCGCTCGCGCTCGCTGAACAGCCCAATCTTCCTGGCACCACCGACCAGCATCCAAACTGGCGCCGGCGCTTGCCGGCCCCCGTTGAAGTGTTGCTGAACGAACCGCAAACCGCCGCCCGCCTTGCCGCCATCAACACGGCGCGCCGCGCTTGACCCTCTCGACCACGCCACGCGCCACCTACCGCCTGCAATTTTTCGCAGATTTCACCCTCGATGATGCGGTCGCCATCGTGCCTTATCTGTCCAAACTCGGCATTAGCCATGTCTATGCCTCGCCGGTACTGAAGGCGCGCCCGGGTTCCACCCATTGCTACGACATTGTCGATCATGGCGAGATCAATCCGGAAATTGGCGGCGAGCCCGCCTTGCGGCGTTTGGTGCAGGCTTTGCGCGAACATGATATGGGCTTGATCATCGATATCGTGCCCAACCATATGGGCGTCGGCGGCGCTGATAACGCCTGGTGGCTGGATGTGCTGGAATTCGGACGCACCAGCCATTATGCGGAGTTTTTCGATATCGACTGGGATCCGCCGGATGTGGCGCTGCGCGGCAAAATTCTGGCGCCGTTCCTCGGCAGCTCCTATGGCGAAACCCTCGCAAATGGCGAGTTGAAACTCGAATGCGACGTGGCAACCGCCGCGTTGCACATCCAATACCACGAACACCGTTTTCCAATCTCCCCGCGCGGCGCTGCGATTGTTCTGCATAACGAGAATTTCCTAAAGCCAGTCGCCGCAAGCTTTGCGCAATCCGCCCGCGCCGCCAGCCGCAATGTCGCATTGGCGGAAGCAACGCAGGCCAAAGCCATGCTGGCCGAGGCGATAAAAAGCGATGAAGGCAAAGACGCGCTTGCCGCCGCCCTCACGCGCTTCTCAGCCGAGACAACCGAAGGCCAACGCCGGTTGCATGAACTGCTGGAGCGCCAGCATTACCGCCTTGCCTGGTGGCGCGCCGCCACCGATGAGATCAACTGGCGCCGGTTTTTCGATATCAATACTTTGGCCGGCCTGCGGGTCGAATTGCCGCGCGTATTCGACGCCACGCACCGGCTGATCCTGCAGCTCTACGCGGAGGGCCTGATCGACGGTGTGCGTATCGACCATGTCGACGGCCTTGCAGACCCCCGGCTTTATTGCAGGAAACTTCGCCGGGCGATGGAAGTGGCCGCGGAAAGCCGGCCGCCCAACGTGCCGCAGGGCGCGCCCTATATCGTGGTGGAGAAAATCCTGGCACCCCGCGAACGCCTGGCGCCGGATTGGCTGACCAACGGCACCACCGGCTATGATTTCATGGATCAGGTCAGCGGCGTGCTGCATGATCCGGAAGGCGAGGCGCCGCTCACCCATCTCTGGACCAGCCTGACGGGCCGCAGCGGATTTTTTGAGGAAGAGGAGCAGCCGGCGCGCCGGCAAATTCTGCGGGATAATCTGGCGAGCGAACTCAACGCCAACGCCGCCGCCTTGCACCGCATCGCCGGCCGCGATCTGTTCACCCGTGATTTCACGCTCACCGCCTTGCGCCGTGCGCTGACGGAAATTCTGGTGCACTTTCCGGTCTACCGCATTTATGCGGGCAAAACCGGGCGTAGCGAGGTTGACGCGCAGATGATGGGGCGCGCGCTCGCCGGCGCGCATCGCAGCTTTCGCGCCGCTGACCGCGGCCTGCTCGATATCGTGCGCTCCTGGTTATCCGAGGAGCCGCCGCGCAACATTCCCGCCGGCCCGCGCCGCACCGAACGCCTGCGCGCGATGGTCCGGTTTCAACAACTCTCAGCGCCCACCGCCGCCAAATCGGTCGAGGACACTTCCTTCTATCGCTACGGACGGCTGCTTTCGCGTAACGAGGTCGGCTCCTATCCCGGCCAGTTCGCTTTTCCCCCCGGCGCCTTCCACGCCGCCTGCCTGGAACGCCAAAAACGCCTGCCGGCCGCGATGCTGGCAACCGCCACCCATGACCATAAACGCGGCGAGGACAGCCGCGCCCGGCTTGCAGTATTGAGCGAAATTCCCGCCGAATGGGAAGCAGCACTCAACCGCTGGATGCGGCTCAACGCCATCATCCGCCGCGAACTACCAACTGGCCCAGCGCCCAATCCGGCGGACGAAATCATGCTGTACCAAACCCTGGTCAGTGCCTGGCCCGTGGGACTGAGCGCCGATAACGCCGAAGCCATCAAGGCTTTTGCCGAACGCGTTGCGGGCTGGCAGATGAAGTCGATCCGCGAAGCAAAACTGCTTTCCGAATGGGCGGCGCCGAATCCGGATTACGAAGGCGCCTGCGAGGAGTTTCTTTACAATACACTGGACCCCTCGCGGCCGATCCTGACCGACATCGTCGCTTTCGCCAGCCGCCTCAATTTTCCCGGCACCATCAACGGCCTCAGCCAAACCCTGCTGCGCCTCACGGCACCCGGCATGCCGGATTTATACCAGGGCACCGAGTTCTGGGACCAAAGCCTGGTGGACCCGGACAATCGCCGGCCGGTTGACTACAGCGCGCGCGCGCATACGCTCGGCACGGAAACCCCGGCCGCCCGCCTGCAACATTGGCAAGACGGCGCGGTGAAGCAGGCAGTCGTTACCCGCCTCCTCAAATTACGCGCCGAACTCCCGGCCCTGTTCGGCAAAGGCAGCTACACCAAACTCGAAGCCGAGGGACCGGCCGCTGCACATGTATTGGCCTTTGCCCGTAAGCATGAAGGCAGAACCATCGCCGCCGCCGTCACCCGGCTTTCCGCGTCTTTACTAGGTGAGGCCGAACTTCCATTGGTTCCAGCTTCAGCCTGGGAGAACACCACGCTCGCCGTGCCGCGCGCCGGGGCTGCAGATGCCCTGAGCGGCCAATCTTTCCCAATGCAGCGCGTGGCCGTGGCCAAGTTATTTTCCACCCTTCCCGTCGCTTTGCTGAGGTTTTGAAATGCTCCCCGCCCTCAATCCCAATAGCGCGTTATTTCTCGATATCGACGGCACGCTGATCGACCTCGCCGCCACGCCGCAATCTGTCGAGGTGCCGCTGGCGCTGCCGGCGCAACTCCGGCAAACCCAAGCAAAACTAAACGGCGCCCTGGCCATTCTGTCCGGCCGAAAACTGGCCGATATCGACCGCCTGCTCGGCCCCGGCCTGCCGAGCGCCGCCGAACACGGCGCGATCCTGCGCGACGCCTCCGGCAAGCTTACCCAACAGGTCCAACGGCTCGCGTCGTACGACAAATGGCTGAAGACCTTGCAAGCCGAAATTATCGACATGCCCGGTGTGCTCATTGAAGAAAAGGAATTCAGCCTGGTCGTTCACTACCGCCAGGCGCCGAAATTTGAGGCCGAGCTCAGCCAGCTGGTCGACCACCTGATCGGCGGCTCGGAGGATGCCGTGCTCATGCTGGCCCATTGCGCCTTCGAACTAAAACCGCGCGGCGGCAACAAAGCCGATGCGCTGGCCTGGTTCATGCAACAACCCCCCTTCTCCGGCCGCATCCCGGTCTTCATCGGCGACGACATCACAGACGAACCCGCAATCGAAAAAGCCATAGAACTAGGCGGCATCGGCCTGCACGTAGCGCGCGATTTCGCCGGGCAAACGCAGGCTGTGAGAGATTGGGTTATACTTTAGACAGGCACTTCTTTTTCTGAAGAAAAAGGCTAGCCGCCCGCGAAAGCAAAAGACTTTTTGTGCTGGTTCATGGGTTGTGTCGCTGCCAGCGCCCATGCCGCAGATTCAAAGAAGTTTTTTAGTTCTTTTTTTCAAAAAAGAACTGCTTGATTAATATGTAACCACAGATCGTATCGACTCCCCGCGCCGCATCAACTCAAACCCTTCGTTGATTTTCTCAAACGGCAGCACATGCGTGATCAGATCATCGATATTGATCTTCCCATCCATATACCAATCGACAATTTTCGGCACATCTGTCCGTCCGCGCGCGCCGCCGAAAGCAGTGCCCTTCCAGGTCCGCCCGGTCACCAACTGAAACGGCCGCGTGGCAATTTCCTGGCCGGCGCCGGCAACGCCGATGATGATGGAGGTACCCCAGCCGCGGTGGCAGCATTCGAGCGCCTGCCGCATCACATTCACATTGCCGATGCACTCAAAGCTGTAATCGGCGCCGCCGTCGGTGAGGTTTACCAGATAGGGCACAAGGTCCGTGCCGATTTCAGCCGGATTAACAAAATGCGTCAGCCCGAATTTTTCCGCCATCGGTTTGCGGGCGTTGTTCAGATCGACGCCGATGATCATATTTGCGCCGGCAATCCGCGCACCCTGAATGACGTTGAGGCCGATGCCGCCAAGGCCGAAAACCACCACGTTATCGCCGGGCTGCACCTTGGCGGTGTTGAAGACGGCACCGATGCCGGTTGTCACGCCGCAGCCGATATAGCAGATTTTCTCGAACGGCGCGTCCTCCCGCACTTTCGCTACGGCAATTTCCGGCATCACGGTAAAATTCGCGAAGGTCGAGCAGCCCATGTAATGCATCACCGGCGCCCCGTCGCAGGAAAACCGCGAGGTGCCGTCCGGCATCACGCCCTGGCCCTGGGTGGCGCGGATAGCGGTGCAAAGATTGGTCTTGCGCGAGGTGCAGGATTTACAGTTGCGGCATTCCGGCGTGTACAGCGGAATAACATGGTCGCCCTTTTTCAGGCTGGTTACCCCGGGCCCGACCTCAACGATGATGCCCGCACCCTCATGGCCGAGGATCGCCGGAAACAGCCCCTCAGGATCAGCGCCGGACAGAGTATATTCATCGGTATGGCAGATGCCGGTGGCCTTCACCTCGATCATCACCTCGCCGAATTTCGGTCCTTCGATATCCACGGTTTCAAGCGAAAGAATCTTGCCGGCCTGGCGGGCCACGGCTGCTCTGGTCTTCATGCGTCCCCTCCCTTGAATACGCTTGCCGGATAGCCTTGCGCGAAAAGCAGGCTGCGTAAATCCGTGTGTTCAATATGGTTGGCAACTTCAGCCGCGACGATGGGTTTGGCGTAATAGGCAACGCCCAGCCCGGCCTCCTTCAGCATCGCGAGGTCATTGGCGCCGTCGCCCACGGCCAATGTCGCCGCGAGCTTAACGCCGCGAGTCTCGGCCAGCTCCTTCAGCGTCGCAAGCTTGGTATCCCGATCCAGAATCGGCTCCCTAACCTCGCCGGTCAGCGTTGATCCGTTATCCAGCAGAATATTCGCCCGCTGCAGGTCAAACCCCAGTTCCGCCGCCACGCGCTCGGTAAAATAGGTGAACCCGCCGGAGACCAGCGCGGTAGTCGCGCCGAAGCTACGCATGGTCGCAACCAGGGTTCGGGCGCCGGGCGAGAATTGCGTGCCCCGCCAGGTCCGCTCCAGCGCCGAGAGTTCCAGCCCCTTCAGCATCGCCACCCGCTCGCGCAAGGCGGTGGCGAAATCGATCTCGCCGTTCATGGAGCGGCTGGTGATCTCGGCGACCTTCTCTTTTATCCCGGCATCACCGGCAATTTCGTCCAGCGTTTCCGAGGTGATGATGGTGCTATCCATATCCGCCACCAGTACGGCCTTGCGCCGGCCGCGAAACCGCGTCACCAGCACGTCGATGGCCCGGTCGCCCAACACCATCTTCAACTGCGGAACGTCCGGAATTTTTTTGACGATGAATTCGCAGGCCTCGCCGGCCGACAGCCAGTTCAAATGCTGGCCGGAGCAAAAATCCCGGGCGATGGCGGCGAGGCTGTCGGTGAGCGGGCCGGCTTGCCGGGAGGCAATGAGAATGACGATATGAGACATGACGCAAGCTGGTAGGACAGGGGGCAGCGGCTCGGCAAGCGATAAGAACCTTTTAAGAGGCTCGCTACGCGCGCCGGGTCTATTAATCGTCGCCGGACCCACGGCCAGTGGCAAATCGGCCTTGGCATTGGCCCTGGCCGAGCGCCACAACGGAATGATCATCAATGCCGATGCCATGCAGTGCTATGCCGAACTCCGCATCCTCACCGCCCGCCCCAGCGCGGCGGATGAAGCCCAGGCCCCGCACCGGCTATACGGCGTGCTGCCCGCAACCACACCCGGCAACGCCGCCTGGTGGCGCCAGGCGGCGTTGCCGACGCTGCAGGAGGCCCGGCAGGCGGGCAAAATGCCGATCCTGTGCGGCGGCACCGGCATGTATCTGCACGCGCTGTTGCACGGCATCGCGCCCATCCCCGACCCCGGTGCCGCCGCCCGGCTGGAGGCCCGTTCCCTACTGGCCGAGGCTGGCCCCGCCGCTCTGCATGCGAAGCTACTGGCGGCCGACCCCGTAACGGCGGCAAAACTCCGCCCCTCCGACAGCCAGCGCCTCGCCCGCGCTTACGAGGTCTGGCTCGGCACCGGCCAAGGCCTGGCCCATTGGCAGGCGCAGCCCACCGAAACACTCACCGGCTGGACGCCCCGCATGATCCTGCTGGACCCGCCGCGGGCGGAACTCCGGGCGGCCGTGGAGATCCGTTTCGACGCCATGCTGGCAGCCGGCGCGCTGGATGAATTGCGCGGTCTGCTCGCCCAAAACCTCGATCCGGCGCTCCCGCTGATGCGCGCCCATGGCGTGCCGGAGCTCACGCCCTACCTGAAAGGCGAGGCCAGTTTGGCGCAAGCCGCCACGCGCGCCGCGCTCGCCACGCATCAATATACCAAGCGCCAGGCCACCTGGTTCCGTCACCAAAAAATAGTGCACAGTGCAGCCATGCATACAATTCATTCACGAATTGACAGTTTCGCGCAACTTTCGGAAAGATTAATAGGTATTTTAGATAATTTTGTAAACAATGCAGGTTGACGCGGGCTTCCGTAAGGGTTAACCCAGCAGCCTCAGTTTTTAGAATCGACAGGACACCCTGCGCATGGACGGCTCAATCATGGCACCCGACATTATGAAATCCGGCGCGGAGGCGGTGCTTCGCGCCCTCAAGGCGCAGGGCGTCGACGTCATTTTCGGCTATCCCGGCGGCGCCGTGTTGCCGCTCTACGATGCGCTGTTTCAGCAGAACGCCATCCGCCATATTCTGGTGCGTCACGAACAGGCCGCCGTGCATGCCGCCGAAGGCTATGCCCGCTCCACCGGCAAGGTCGGCGTGGTGCTGGTCACCTCCGGCCCCGGCGCCACCAATGCGGTCACCGGCCTGGTGGACGCGCTGATGGACAGCATTCCCATCGTCTGCCTCTCCGGCCAGGTGCCCACGCATCTCATCGGCAACGACGCCTTTCAGGAGGCCGACACGACCGGCATCACCCGCCCCGCGACCAAGCATAATTATCTGGTCAAAAAAAGCAGCGATCTCGCTCGCGTGGTGCACGAGGCCTTCCAGGTCGCCCGCACCGGCCGGCCCGGCCCGGTGCTGATCGACCTGCCGAAAGATATCCTCATCAACCCGGCGCCCTATTGCGACCCGAGCACCGAGCCGCATCGCAGCTACCGCCCCCGCACCGAACCCGATCCGGCGCGGATCGATGCGGCGATTGCGCTGCTGAAGCGTTCCGAGCGGCCGATTGTTTATGCCGGCGGCGGCATTATCAATGCCGGTCCGGAAGCCTCAAAACTGCTGCTGGAATTTGTCCGCCTCACCGGCTTTCCCTGCACCACCACGCTGATGGGCCTCGGCGCCTACCCGGCGTCCGACCCGCAATTCCTCGGCATGCTGGGCATGCATGGCACCTTTGAGGCCAACCTCGCCATGCATGGCGCCGACGTCATGCTCAACCTCGGCGCCCGGTTCGACGACCGGGTCACCGGCCGGCTCAACGCCTTCTCGCCCGGCTCGAAAAAAATCCATGCCGATATCGACCCCTCTAGCATCAATAAATCGGTGGTGGTGGATGTGGCGATCATCGGCGACGCCGCCGCCATTTTGCGCGCGCTGATCACCGCCTGGCGGGCCGACGAGGTACGCCAGAACCGCGAGCCTTTGGCCAAATGGTGGCAGCAGATCGATTTCTGGCGTTCAAAAAATTCCATGCGCTTTACCCAGCCGCGCGATCCCGGCAGCATCATCAAACCGCAATACGCCATCGAGCGGCTGTACAAAGCCACCCGCGGCCAGGCCAAGGAAACCTACATCACCACCGAAGTCGGCCAGCACCAGATGTGGGCCGCTCAGCACTTCAAATTCGACAAGCCCAATCGCTGGATGACCTCCGGCGGCCTCGGCACCATGGGCTACGGCCTGCCCGCCGCCATGGGCGTGCAGGTGGCGCATCCGGACGCTTTGGTGATCGACATTGCCGGCGAAGCCAGCATCCTGATGAATATTCAGGAAATGGGAACCCTCGCCCAGTACCGTCTGCCGGTGAAAATCTTCATCCTCAACAACCGCTACATGGGCATGGTGCGGCAGTGGCAGGAATTGCTGCACGGCAGCCGCTATTCCGAAAGCTATAGCGAGGCATTACCGGATTTCGTGAAACTCGCCGAGAGTTTCCACGGCGTCGGCCTGCGCGCCGAAAAAATCGAGGATCTGGACCGCGTGATTGCGGAAATGATCGCGGTCGACCGCCCGGTCATCGCCGATATCTGCGTCGACCAACTGGAAAACGTCTTCCCGATGATCCCCTCCGGTGCCGCGCATAACGAAATGCTGCTCGGCCCCGAACATAAGAACGAGGAAGGCGGCTACACCGGAAAAAGCGTCACCGATGAAGGATTGGTGCTGGTCTGATGCCCGATACCGATCCGACGCAACGCTCCGCCACAATTTCGGTGCTGGTGGAGAACGAGGCCGGCGTGCTCGCGCGCGTCATCGGCCTGTTCTCCGGCCGCGGCTATAATATCGATAGTCTCACGGTCGCACCGGTTGAACGCGACCCCGATTCCACCCACAGCAAAAGCCGCATCACGGTCGTCACTTCCGGCACCGCCATGGTGATCGAGCAGATCAAGGCGCAGCTCGACCGCTTGGTCCCGGTCTACCGCGTCTCCGACCTCTCCGCCGAAGGCCCGCATCTGTCCCGCGAACTGGCGCTGATCAAAGTCATCGGCACCGGCACGGCCCGGCAGGAAGCATTGCGCCTGGCGGATGCCTTCCGCGCCCGCGTCATCGACGCCTCGACTGAGAGCTTCATCTTCGAACTCACCGGCGCCACCGACAAACTCGACGCCTTCCTCGACCTGATGCGCCCGCTGGGCCTGGCCGAAGTCTCCCGCACCGGCGTCGCCGCCATCGCGCGCGGGACTAGGACGATTTAGGAAGGCAAGCACTTCTTTTATGAAAAAAAGAAGCAAAAAACTTCTATTAATCTGGGCCAAGGGTGTTGGATCTGACACTGCCTTTGGCCAAAGGGTTTTCGCCACAACGGACATTACAAAGTAGGGTGGGTTACGCGCAGCGTAACCCACCGATGACAGGTGCCACAGTTTGTTAATATTGTGTCCTGTTAGCCGCCTTCCGGTTGATATGCGCGGTGGCCGTGGCGATGCCTTAACATCCCCTTTTGCTACAACTGCCTATCACCCGGACTGCATTAAAGGAGGCCGCTGCCTTGTGGAAAAAAATTCTGGCGGGCGTCGCTGTGCTGCTGGTGATCCTGGTCGCCCTTGCATGGTACCTGCTGGCGCATCTTGGCCTGACGATCCAGGCATCCATCGAGAAGAACGCCGCCGCCGCAACCGGAACACGGGTTGCCATCAGCCGGGTCGAGGTTTCGCTGTTCAGCGGCATTTGCATCATCTCCGGCCTTACCGTCAGCAACCCGCCGGGATTCAACACGCCCTACGCCTTGTCGCTCCGCACCATCACCATCCATGCCACAACCGCAAGCCTGCTGGAGGCCATCCTCGCGGCCAGCGGGTTATACAGCCCCGGCCACCCCATCGTGATCGATGAGATGAACATCGACCGGCCGCATATCCACTACCAGATCGATCTTGGCGGCAGGCCGCTTTCCCTGGCGAGCCTTGGCCTCGGCAGCAGCAATCTCGCAATCCTGCAGCATGATACGCAAGTCCGCGCCGCCGCCGCCGCCGCCCCGGATGCCGGCCCGGCACCGAAGGAAATCATCAGGGACGTCACCATCACGAATGGCGGGATCGGCATCTCGACCTCGTTGATCAAGGGGCCGCATCTGGTCGAGAAGCTCGCCCCCATCCACCTCACCGGCATCGGTGCGACAACCGGTGGAGTCACCACAGGCCAGCTTTGCGAACAGCTCCTGACCGCGATCACAAGCCAATCCACCATCACCGGCGCCGCCTCGCTGGTGAAAGCTGTCGGCAGCGCCGTTACTGAGCCGCTGATCGATAGATTGAAAAGCCTCTTTTAAGAAACCAAGAAGTTGGATGGGCAGAACGAATTGATCACTTTAAGCTCATCATTAATTTCGGGTGTGCTTTGACAAGGTACACAGTTGATGACAAAACAGCGGTCATTTTCGTGCCTGCCATGCGCGTGGCAGGCTTCGGAAGCGCAATTGCCCACCAAAGGGTCATCACACGCTTGGCGAATTAAAATGGAGGAACAAAAATGACCGAAGGCACCGCGAGCAAAACCATGGATCGCGCCAAGGCGTCCGATGCCGATCTGTACTGGCTGATGGAGGGCTTTCCCAAACTTAAGATCGGCCTGATCGAAAGCGGCACGGGCTGGGTGCCGTTCGTCGTCGAGATGATGGAGCATCAGTTTGATGAGATGATGCCGACCGTGAAGAAGCGGCTGCACAAGCGGCCTACAGAGTATTTCCGCGACAACTTCTGGTGCACCTTCTGGTACGAATCGATCGCGCCGAAGCGCATGCTGGACCTGGTCGGCGAGGACAAAGTTCTGTTCGAGACCGACTATCCGCATCCGACATCGCTCTAGCCCGACGTGCAGGAGCACATCGTCAACGTTCTCGGCGGTTACAGTTATGAGACGAAGAAGAAGGTGCTCCAGACCAATGCAACGGGTCTCTACAACCTGCCCTTCTGACCAGCAAGCCGAGGCGCCGCGCGGCCAGCGGATGGAAAACGACAAGAACCCGGAGCCTGAAAACAGGCCTCCGGCGTGGTTGGAGCAGGCAATTGCCGCCGAGGGCGAGAGCCGCTTTCTTGAGGTGGATGACTGCCCAATTCACTATCTCCGCTGGGGAGACCCGCAAGCGCCGGGAATCTTGTTCCTCGCCGGAAGCGGGGGGCATGCCCATTGGTTCAGCCATGTCGCGCCGATTTTCGCCGACCGGTTCCACGTAGCGTCGATGGATTTTTCCGGCTGCGGAGATTCCGGCCGGCGCGATGCTTACAGCCAGGCGCTGATGACCCGTGAGATCATGGCCGTCTGCGCCGATGCCGGCATGCTGCGGGCCGGTGGACCGATCCTCGTGGGCCATAGCGCGGGCGCGCAGGCGGTGGTTCGGGCCGCCCTCGCCCACGGGGAGGATCTGCTGGGTGTTATCGCCGTGGACGGCATCCGATATGCCGAGCTTGAGAAAGACCCCGCCATCAAAATTTTGAGTGGCCCGCGCCCGGCCCCGCGCCCGCCCCGCATCTACGCAACGCGAGATGACGCTGAGGCATCATTTCGCCTGGCGCCCGCACCCCTGCGTCCGATCGAGGAACGCCACGTGATTGATCACATCGCCCGACATTCCTTCAGGCCGGTGGACGGCGGATGGAGTTCGAAGTTCGATACAAGGCACAGCGCGACGACGACTCTTGGACTTGAGTTGAAAGACCGTTTGAAAGAGCTGAAATGCCAGGCTGCCGTGCTTTACGGGGAATCCACGCATCTTGCCGATTTGGACGCTGCCGCCGCGATTGCCGCGGCAACCGGCGGCCGCGTCCCGGTTCTTACCCTACCGGGCACCACCCATTATCCCATGATCGACAGCCCGCTCGCATTCACTGCGGCGATCAAGGCGATTGGCCTGGTGTGGCTTGCCGGCTGGCCCATAGGCTGGGCCGCCGCCCAAGCCCATAGCCCAAATTAATAAAAATTTTTGCGGAGCTTTTTTAAAAAGCGACCCTCCTTTATGACAAATAGTGGCCATGGAAACGTTAGCGGCCAGCCATGGCCGTGCAAATCCAATATTTGTGGAAGCTTGGGTTATAGGCTGGGCCCGAGCAAGAAACTTCGCAGCCCCGGCGCCGTTTCCTGGCGGATTGCGCGTCGATGTCGGTACTGAAGCAGAGCGGGTTCGATATGTTTTATTCGAAGCCGATGCCGGCGTGATGTCTAAATTCACGGCAGCCGAAACGCTCCCCAATGCCTTCATCAAAGTCTGTGCCGCGGCTGCCGAAGTTGCTCCATATTTGCCGCCGGCGTGGCGGATGCATCGGCCGCAGCATAGGATGATTTCCGCATGGCGCTTCAGCCGTATCTGCCGCTCGCCGCCGGCTATTCTGCTGAGGCAACAAACGGAGCGCCGGTGCTCCACGCTGCGATAACTCCAGTCTCTCGATGCGCGCCAGCGTGGCGGCGATTAGCAATTCGCTGGAAATTTTCCCGGCGCCGGAGCATGCCGGAGATTTCCAGCAAGGTTTTGTAATGCAAGGCGTCGGTCATGGCGGCACTTCCTCGCCGTGCTCCCCGGCACGGCATTGTTTTGTTGCTCTGCGGGCGTATCATGCCCGCAAAGCCGAACGGCGCAAGGCGGAGGAACCAAAAATGGGTCGCGTTCAGGACAAAGTAGCGGTGGTGAGCGGCGGCGCCGCCGGGCTGGGTGCGGCAAGCTGCCGGGCGCTGGCGCGGGAGGGCGCAAAAATCGTTATCGGCGATCTACGGGCAGAGCCCGGAGAGGCGCTGGCCGGGGAAATCACCGCTTCAGGCGGCCAGGCCATTTTCCAGCATCTCGACGTCCGTTCGGAGGAGAGCTGGCAAGCCCTGACTGAGCGAACCCTTACGCAATTCGGCAAGATGAACGTGCTCTTCAACAATGCCGGCGTCGCGCTGCCGACCGGCGATGTCGAACATCTCTCCCTGGAAGACTGGCACGCGGTGATGGCGGTCAATTCCGACGGCGTGTTCCTGGGAGTGAAGCACGCGGTCCGGACCATCCGGCGCTCAGGCGAGCCCGGCTCCATCATCAACACATCCTCAATCATGGGCCTGGTCGGCATGGCGACGGCAACGGCCTACACCGCCGCCAAGGGTGCCGTGCGCCTGCTCACCAAAACCGCCGCGCTTTACTGCGCCAAATCGGGCTACGACATCCGGGTCAATTCCATTCACCCAGGCTTCATCAGCACCGATATGCTGCATGGCACCCTGGCGCATACCGAGACCACGGAACGGCGCCTGAAGGAAATCGCGGAATCAACCCCGATGGGACGTCTCGGCGAGCCGATGGATATCGCCTATGGCGTGCTCTACCTCGCCTCGGACGAATCCAAATACATGACCGGCGCCGAGCTCGTCATCGACGGCGGCTACACCGCCCAATAGCTACTCGAGCAGCCGGTTCCGGATCGTCTCGATGCCGGCTGCGTCGATCTGCAGTTCATTGTTAAAATAGCCCTCGATCGAGCCATGCCGTTCCTCAATCGCATCGAAGGCGTTTTGAATATAGCGATCATCGGTCGTCATCACGACCGACCAGACCTCGCGCGAGAAATTTCCCAATGGGCCGGCAAGCCGCTCCATGGACGAGACCCGGTCGCCGAGTACCTTGTCGGTCAACCGGTAATCCTGCACCACCGTTTCGCGTGGCACGCCAAGCACGCTCAAGATCAAGGCAGCCGCCGTGCCGGCGCGGTCTTTCCCCGCCGAGCAATTAAATACCATCGGTAGCTCGCCATCCCGCAGCCGCTCCGCCAAAGCGCGATAGGACGGCGCGTGCTCGAACGGCAACTGCCGATAGCCGTTCATCATCACCTCGCGCGCCGCCTTCGGGTCCGGTATTTCGGCCGCCAGCATTTCCCGCAGCACGCCGAAATTGCTTTCATAGTCGCGCGACCAATAGGGGATTCCAGCCGATGCCGCCCAGCGGTTCGGTTCCCGCTCCCGCTCATGCTGGGTGCGCAGATCATGCACGCCGGCGATGTTCAAATCCGCAAGAATTTCATGGTCCGGCTCGGTCAGCCCACCCATGCTGCCGGAGCGATACAATCTCTGCCAGCGCACACTGCGCCCATCCCCGGTTTTATAGCCGCCCAGGTCGCGAAAATTCACGCCGCCGGCCAAATTCACGACCCGGCACTGTTCCCACGCCGCATCCTCATGTTCCGAACCCGCACCCGACATGGACCCTCACCTTCATTGGCCGTTTGCCCATAAGCTACTGCGCTTTCGGAAAAAGAATCCAGCCATCCCGGCCGCATGTCACGCAACCGACATCGATCAGGCAACCGCCCCTGGACGCTGAGGCGTCGCGTGTAGCCGCCAACGCCCCAGGTCCGGATGAGCAGAAGGCTTTTTGGTTCGCGCCGAGAACCGCTTACCTAAGCCGCTTCCGCCAGATGCCCGCCGATCACCAGACCGGCCTCAGAGGCGGTTACCTGCACGGTCTCACCATCCTTCAGCGCGCCTTCAAGGATCAGCCCCGCCAGTGGATTTTGCAGGTTGCGCTGGATCACCCGCTTCAGCGGCCGGGCGCCGTACACCGGATCATATCCTGCTTCACCCAGCCAATCGCGGGCGGATTTGTCGAGCGTGATTTTCATGTTCCGGTCCGCCAGCAACCCTTCCAGATGATGCAGCTGGATGGTGACGATGGTGTCCATATCCGCCCGCTGCAGCCGCCGGAACAGCACAATCTCGTCCAGACGGTTCAAAAACTCCGGCCGGAAATGGTCGCGCACCCGCACCATCACCTGCGCCTCCACCATCCGCACATCCTCGCCGTCGCGCTGCGCCGCCAGAATGTCGCTGCCGAGATTCGACGTCAGCACGATGATCGTATTGCGGAAATCCACGGTCCGGCCCTGACCGTCGGTCAACCGCCCATCATCGAGAACTTGCAGGAGAATATTGAAGACATCCTCATGCGCCTTCTCAACTTCGTCGAATAATATCACCTGATACGGCCGCCGCCGGACCGCTTCGGTCAGCACGCCGCCCTCATCATAGCCAACATAGCCCGGCGGCGCGCCAATCAACCGGGAGACCGCATGTTTCTCCATGAACTCGCTCATGTCTATCCGCACCATCGCCCGTTCATCGTCGAACAGAAATTCCGCCAGCGCCTTGGTAAGTTCGGTTTTCCCAACGCCCGTCGGGCCAAGGAACAGAAAACTTCCAATCGGCCTGCTCGGATCCTGCAAGCCGGCGCGCGCGCGGCGCACCGCGTTCGCCACCGCCTTCAGCGCATCTTCCTGACCGACCACCCGCTTGCGCAGCTGGTCTTCCATGCGCAGCAATTTGCCGCGCTCGCCTTCCAGCATCTTCTCCACCGGCACGCCGGTCCAGCGCGAGACGATGGCGGCAATGCTTTCCTCGGTCACCGCATCGTTCACCAACCGGCCTTCATTCTGCTCGGTCAGCTGCTTTTCCAGCTCTGGAATCTTGCCGTATAAAAGCTCCGAGGCACGCGCCAGATCGCCCTTGCGCTGCGCCAGCTCCACCTCGTTGCGCGCCTGGTCCAACTGCTCCTTCAGCTTCTGCGTGCCGGTCAGCTGGTCCTTCTCCGCCTTCCACTTCGCTGTCAGCTGGTCGGATTTTTCTTCCAGTCCGGCCAGCTCCAGCTCCAGCTTCGACAACCGCTCGCGTGATGCCGCATCGTCTTCCTTGCGCAATGCCTCACGTTCGATTTTCAACTGGATCAACCGCCGGTCGAGCTCATCCAGCTCCTCCGGCTTGCTGTCCACCTGCATGCGCAGCCGCGATCCCGCCTCATCCATCAAATCGATCGCCTTATCCGGCAAGAACCGGTCGGTGATATAGCGGTTGGACAAGGTCGCCGCCGCCACCAGCGCCGCATCGGCAATCCGCACGCCGTGATGCAGCTCATATTTTTCCTTGATGCCGCGCAGAATCGATATCGTATCGGCCACGCTCGGCTCGGCGACAAACACCGGTTGGAACCGCCGCGCCAGCGCCGCATCCTTTTCTACATGCTTGCGGTATTCATCCAGCGTCGTCGCACCCACGCAATGCAGCGCGCCGCGCGCCAGCTCCGGCTTCAGCAAATTCGACGCATCCATCGCGCCATCCGCCTTGCCGGCGCCGATCAACGTATGCATTTCATCGATGAACAATATCACTTCGCCTTCAGCGGATTCGATCTCCTTCAGCACGGCCTTCAACCGTTCCTCGAACTCGCCGCGGTATTTCGCACCCGCCACCAGCGCGCCCAAATCCAGCGCGAGCACGCGCTTGTTTTTCAACGATTCCGGCACGTCGCCATTCACAATCCGCAGCGCCAGGCCTTCAACAATGGCGGTCTTGCCGACGCCCGGCTCGCCGATAAGAACCGGATTGTTTTTGGTCCGCCGCGCCAGCACCTGAATGGTGCGCCGGATTTCCTCATCGCGGCCGATCACCGGGTCCAGTTTTTGGTCGCGCGCCAGCTGCGTCACATCGCGCGCATATTTATTCAGCGCATCGAACTGCTGTTCGGCCGTCGCACTGTCCACAGTGCGACCCTTGCGGATATCGTTCACCGCCTTTTCGATCGCCTGCGCACTCGCGCCAGCGGCCTTCAAAGCCCGTCCCGCCGGCGTGTCGCTCGCCGCCAGCGCTACCAGCACGCGGTCTTGGGCCACAAACTGGTCGCCGGCTTTCTGCGCCTGCGTCTGCGCCGCATCCAGCACCCGCACCAGGTCCGGCGTGATCGAGGGCGATCCAGCCCCGCTGCCCTGCACCTTCGGTATGCGCGCCACCGCCGTATCCACGGCCAGCTTCGCCGCTGCCGGGTCGCCGCCGGCCGCCCGGATCAGCCCGGTTGCCGCACCTTCCTCATCATCCAAAAATGCCTTCAGCAAATGTTCCGGCGTAATCGTCTGGTTATACTCGCGCATCGCGATCGTCTGCGCCGCCTGAACAAAGCCCCTGGCCCGTTCCGTCAATTTCTCAAAATCCATATTTTTGCTCCTCAGTCCCTTTAACAGGCAACTCAACCCGCCGTCCCTCATAGAGCGCGATGATACAAGATGCGCTCGTTTTGCGAGCGCATCTTGTATCTGAATCGCCCTCTACTTTTAGCGGCAACGACAGCTTGCCAAGCCGATATGGGCAACGCCATGATCTGCCTCAAGAGGTCGTGAACATGAACATTGAATCGCTCTACCGCTACCCTGTCAAAGGCCTGACCCCGGAACCGCTGGACCGGGCCACGCTAGCCCCCGGGCGTTGCATCCCCTGGGACCGCGCCTTCGCCCTCGCCCAGGGCGATGCCAGCCTGGACCCGGACCACCCCGCCTGGGTCGCCAAAACCAATTTCATGTGCCTGCTCCGCAATGCCGGCATCGCCCGCCTGGAGACCAAATTCAACGACGCCGCCCAAACGCTTTCCATCACCACCCCGGACGGCGACATCCTCATCGCCTCGCCTTTGACCCAAGCCGGCCAAGCCACCCTGACCAAGTTTCTCACAGCCTATCTCGGCGACGAAGCCCGCTTTGGTCCCAACCACAAGCCGCCGCATTTTCTCCATTTCGAAAACCACAGCTTCTGCGACCATAAAACCCAGGTCATCAGCCTGATCGGCCTCGGCTCCCTCGGCGCCCTGGAATCCGCCGTAGGTGCGGCCCGCGACAAGCGCCGCTTCCGCGCCAACATCTACATCGCCGGCATCGAACCCTGGGCGGAATTCAACTGGCTCGGCAAAACCCTGGCCATCGGTCAAACCACCATGATCGTCCAGGAACGCATCGACCGCTGCGGCGCCACCACCGTCAACCCGGACACCGCGATCCGCGACGCCAACCCGGTAAAGGAACTGCAGCAGAATTTCGGCCACGTAGACCTCGGCATCTTCGCCGAAGTTTTGACCGGCGGTCAGATCAAACAAGGCGACGAAATAAGGGTTTTGTAGCAGTTCTTTTTTGAAAAAAAGAACCAAAAAACTTCTGTTAATTTGAGACACGAGCGCTGGCATCCTCATGCTCAAGGCCCAACCGAGGTCGTCATTGCGAGCGCAGCGAAGCAATCCATCTTCTGCTCTATCGCCACACCCATGCCGCACGGGACAAGATTAGACCGGGTGACGAAATCCGAGTCTTATAAACACTACTGGCTGCCAGACGGAACAATCTCGTATTGAAGCGAACCTGTAATAACGATGCTGTCCGCTTTGGTTCCCGGCGGAAAGGCCGGGACGTTGTTGTTTTTAAAAATCCCGAGCCATGCCTGATCAAGGAAAACCGAGCCAGCGCTGCTGAGCAGATGCAATCCTGTAACTGAACCGTCGCGATGCACAGTGAACTGAATCACCGAAGTACCCTGATCCCCATTTTTTGCGGCCTCATCTGGGTAATAAATATGGTCATTCACCCATTTGTTAAAGCCGTCCATCCAATCCTGCCCGATATCGCCCTGGACCTGAATCTGTGGTGAGATCATCGAATTCAGATCGGACTGGCTGAGGTTGAGATTGAGCCCGGGTTTGCCGGTGAAACTCGGCGCCGGCGCCGGCGCCGAGCCATTCAGCGACATGTTGTTCATGACCTGATACTGCGGGTGGCGTGGCCGCGGCCGGGTGTTCTGCACATGCCTCGGCTGGACTTGTTGCTGCTGTTGGACTTGCTGTTGCGGCGGCGGCGGCGATTCCGGCGCGAACGGATCCATCGGCATATTGAGATTGACCTCAGGTTCCAGCGATTGCTGCGCCTCTGGCGGGGGAGGGGGTGCCGCGGGTGGCGGCGTCTCCGCCTGGGTTATCGGGCCCTGGATCTGCGCCGGGGGCGCGGTGGTTGCTTGCTGGCCACCATTATCGAACACCACGGAAATGCCGGGCTGGCTGGCCTGCGGCGACGGGCGCGGCACGAAACTAACAAACGCCAGGGCAATGATAGCGGCATGTAGCAACAGCGCCGCCGGCCATATCCATACGCGGCGCTTGCGCTGCGGGGAGGGGGCAAACCTGCAATCCGGCCTAACGCCTGCCGACAGGGCGGCGATCAGCGCGGGTTCGGCGGCAATCGGGTCTAGGGTTAGCGGGTCTTCAGTAGGGTGCGTAGTAATAAACAGGCGGTGCCGGAGCGTAGTAGACTGGCGGCGGCGGCGGTTGCTGCAAAACCTCCCCATTGCCGACCATGCATTGAGCATAAAATGTGTCATAGCGCCCTTGCATGGAATCCGCAGCAGACTGTGCCTGCCCCCCTGCTACAGATGCTCCACCTAATAATCCAGCCCCCGCGCCAATTGCAGCGCCTGCGCCGGCATTGCCGCCGAGCGAGCCCAGCGCCGCACCCGCGGCGGCGCCGATCAGCGTGCCGATAACGGCACTGCCATTGGCGTTCTGGCTGGCGGCACTGGCTTCCTGGGCCGAGCCCGACATCCGGGACTGCGCGTAATTCTGGCATCTTGCATCATCGTACTGGAACTGTTGAAAACTCTTGCCGGGCCCAGGCAATGCGGTTATCGACGGGCCGGTCGGCGGCGCCACGGTACAGGCGCCAAGCGCCAGAAAAGGCACCAGGGCAAGGCCCAGGACGGCTTTCGATTTGCCATTCGACTTGCAGCCAGACATCCACCGAACTCCCAATAGAGTCGCGAGAACTATCGTAATTCACCTGCCGTCGCAACAAGTCGCGATCGACATTTACAATACGTCACGACATGTAAAGGAGATGTTGCCTGATAATTATGGCCGAACTAAGCGTGCCGGCTTTTGCTAGCTCTTGCCTTCGAAAAATTCCTTCACCTTAGCGAAAAAGCCTTCATGCTCCGGGCTGCCCGAGGTGTGGGTTTTGGCCTCGGTCTCAAACTCATCCAGCAGTTCGCGCTGCCGGCGGGTAAGGTGCTGCGGCGTCTCCACCGCAACCTGAATATACATGTCGCCGCGCTGCGCGCTGCGCAGCACCGAAAACCCCTTCGCGCGCAACCGGAATTGTTCGCCGCTCTGGGTACCGGCGGGAATTTTCACCTTCGCCGCCGAGCCGTCGATGGTCGGGACCTCGATCTCCCCACCCAAGGCCGCCTGCGTCATCCGCAGCGGCACCCGGCAGAAAATATTGGCGCCGTCACGCTGGAAGATCGAATGCGCGCGAATGCCGACATGCACATATAGATCGCCCGGAGGGGCGCCCTTGCCCCCTGCCTCGCCTTCGCCGGAGAGCCGGATCCGCGTACCGTCTTCAACGCCCGCCGGAATTTGCACGGACAATGTCTTGTCCCGCGGCACCGTTCCGGCGCCGCCGCAAACCCGGCACGGATTGCGGATAACCCGGCCAGCCCCGCCGCAGGTGGGGCAGGTCCGCTCGACCAGGAAGAACCCCTGCTGCGCCCGCACCCGGCCGGCGCCGCCGCAGGTAGAGCAGGTATCGGCCGAGGCATTCTTATCGGCTGAGCCGGAGCCCTGGCAGGCATCGCAGGAAAGCCGCGTCGCAACCTTTACGTTCGTCTTGGTGCCGGTGAACGCCTCCGCCAGTTCGATCTCGACAGCCACCCGCAAATCGGCACCGGTCTGCCGCTCAGACCCGCGCCTGCCGCCACCGCCGAACATCTGGTCAAAAATATCGCCGAGCCCGCCTTCGAATCCGAAACCGCCAGTGCCGGCGGAAGGGCCGCCATTTTCAAACGCCGCATGCCCGTAACGATCATAGGCGCCGCGCTTCTGATCGTCCTTCAGAACGTCATAGGCTTCGTTAAGTTCCTTGAATTTCGCTTCCGATTTGGCATCGCCGGGATTGCGGTCAGGATGATATTGCATCGCCAGTTTGCGATAGGCTTTTTTCATCTCTTCGGCGGAAGCGCCGCGCTGAACCCCTAGGGTAGCGTAATAATCTTGTTTCGCCATCGCCGAATTTGAATTCCCTAGAACTTCACTTGAAGTAAATTAAAGCGCTTCTTTTTTGAAAAAAAGAAGCAAAAAACTTTTGTTGCCCGGGTCCTGGGCGCCGCTGCATTCCGGTTTAATTACAAATCCCGGAGCCTAGGGCAATGGAAATTGCTCGCCAAAATAAACCTTGGGCGTTTTTCATTGATGAAAAACGCCCAAGGGCTCCGGGATTGTGACTTCACCAAATAAGCTAGAGGCTTAGGCGGACTTTTTGCTGTCGTCCACTTCCTCGAACTCGGCATCGACGATCTTCTCGCCGTTCGGGCCGGCTTCCGGCTCGCCGCCGGGTTGACCCTGCTGGGCGGTTGCCTCGGCCTGCGCCTTGTACATCGCTTCGCCGACTTTCATCGCCGCCTGGCTCAGCCGTTCGGACGCCTGCTTCAGCGCCTCGGCGTCAGAGCCTTCCAGCGCCGATTTGGCAGCGGCAATCGCCGCCTCGGCATCGCCCTTATCCTGCGCGGAGACATTATCTCCCGCTTCCTTCAGGGTTTTCTCAACCTGGTTGACGAGCTGCTCGGTCTGGTTGCGGGCTTCAACCGCTTCCCGCCTGGCCTTGTCGGAAGCCGAGTTCTCTTCAGCTTCCTTCACCATCCGCTCGATCTCGGCATCCGACAAACCGCCGGAAGCCTGGATGCGGATCTGCTGCTCCTTGCCGGTCGCCTTATCCTTCGCCTGTACCGAGACAATGCCGTTCGCATCAATATCGAACGTCACCTCAATCTGCGGCACCCCGCGCGGAGCGGAGGGAATCCCCTGCAGATCGAAATTGCCGAGCAGCTTGTTATCGGCCGCCATCTCGCGCTCACCCTGGAACACTTTGATGGTCACCGCAGTCTGCCCGTCATCCGCGGTAGAGAAAGTCTGACTCTTCTTCGTGGGGATCGTCGTGTTGCGATCGATCAACCGGGTGAACACGCCACCCAGCGTCTCGATGCCGAGCGACAACGGCGTCACGTCCAGCAGCAGCACGTCCTTCACATCGCCCTTCAGCACC
>JAMFSE010000058.1 GCA_026225115.1 Rhodovastum atsumiense | reverse complement strand
CGCTGCCGGGGGTAAAACCCTGGTGGAGGAAAGTCCGGGCTCCACGGGAATACGGTGCCGGCTAACAGCCGGCGGGGGCGACCCCAGGGATAGTGCCACAGAAAACAAACCGCCTGATCGGCCGCAAGGCAGTGACGGTAAGGGTGAAACGGGGCGGTAAGAGCGCACCGCAATGCCGGTAACGGTGTTGGCAGGGTAAACCCCACCGGGAGCAAGACCGAATAGGGGCGGCCGGCTGGCTATGGCGACATAGGCCAGCAGGAACATTCCCGTTCCGCCGCCCGGGTTGGTCGCGTCGAGGCAGGTTGCAAAACCTGTCCCAGAGGAATGGCCGTCGTAAACAGAACCCGGCTTACAGACCGTCTGGACTTAATTCTACTGTGGAGGCCATCTGAGGCGTCTGTCTGCGCTTCCGGTGCTCACGATCTCAACGATCGCTCCGCTCCGGTTCTCGACAGACGCCCCAGCTGACTCACCACAGCGAATTAGAGAGATTTTGGCGTGATTCTCTGGTTCACGCCGGGCAGAATAAGAACAAAACGTAAACATGACTTTGGAAACTTGCTGTTTGCGCCTTGGGATTCGGGAACGACTCGGGTGCGAATAGATTCGCGATTCGTGGCGATTATTCTTTACGGCGCGCGTAATCCCATGGTAACCCATATCGACCCATAAAAACCCACCGGGAACCTTGCAGGGATCACTGATCGTCGATGACGCCGTTTTTAGGCCAGCACCAGAATCGGCTTGATGCAAAAGGACGGGTCTCCGTGCCTTCGGCATACCGGGCGGCGCTTAAGCAGTTGACGGGGTCTTCCGGAATGATTTTGCGGCCATCGTTTACACATGCCTGTATCGAAGCATGGCCGACGGTTCGATTCAATGAGTTAGAGCAGTCTCTTAATGCACTGGATGTGTTCAGCGCGGAATATGAGGATCTGTCGACGGCGATCTACGCCGACGCCTACCCGGCTGAAGCCGATAAGGATGGCCGCATCTTGTTGCCTGAAGCCTTGCTGAAACATGCCAGGTTGAGCGACGCCGTGACCTTTATGGGCAACGGCCCGATTTTTCAGATCTGGGAGCCGGCGGCGGCAGCGCTGCGTACGGTTGAAGCGCGGACCCGGGCCAAGGAGCGGCAGCAACTGAAGCCCGCGACGGCTGCGGCACCGGTGGTGCTCGGCAAGGCGGCCGGCGCATGAGCGGCTTCTCACATTTGCCGGTAATGCGCGATGCGGCGGTGTCGATGATGAGTCCGCGCGACGCGGGCGTTTATCTCGATGGCACGTTCGGCGGCGGCGGTTATGCGCGCGCGATCCTGGATGCGGCGCAATGCATTTTATGGGCGATCGACCGCGATCCCGCGGCGATTGCGCGCGGCGCTGAGCTGGCCGCGGCCTATCCCGGCCGGCTTCATGTTGTTGAAGGCAGAATAAGCAGTTTATTGGAATTGATGCGTGCTGCCGGTGTGCACGCGCTGGATGGCGCGGTCTTCGATCTCGGCGTGTCGTCGTATCAGATCGACGATGCGGCGCGCGGTTTCAGTTTTCGCCATGACGGACCGCTGGACATGCGGATGGGAAATTCCGGCGTGACGGCAGCAAATTTGGTTAATACTATTTCCGAATCCGAGTTGGCTGATATCCTGTTTGAGTTTGGTGAAGAGAAAGCCTCGCGCCGGATTGCAAAAACAATAGTTGCGCGGCGGCAGGAGCAGAAATTTGAAACGACTTCGGATTTGGCGAGCGTAATACGCAGCGTGGTGCGGCCTGATAAATCTGGCATCGACCCGGCGACCAGAAGTTTTCAGGCGTTGCGCATCGCGGTGAACGAGGAGCTGGAAGATATCGAAGCTGCGCTGACGCAGGCGGCGGAGTTGCTGGCGCCCGGCGGACGCCTGGTGGTGGTGAGTTTTCATTCGTTGGAAGACCGTATCGTCAAGCGCTTCATGGCCAAGGCTTCCGGCCGGGCGCCTGGCGCCTCCCGGCACGATCCGGCGAGTTTTTCCAATGAGGCGTCGGCAAAATTCCGCTTGCTGACGGGCGGCGCCAAAGGGCCGGATGCGGCGGAGATCCGCGGCAACCCGCGGGCGCGCAGCGCCAAGCTGCGGGCGATGGAGCGGCTGGCGGCATGATCCGGCCCTTCACCTTGATCGCGATGCTGCTGGCAGCACTCTCCGGCGCCTATCTGTTTGCGGTGAAGCATCAGGCGCAGGTGCTGGATAATGAGATCGCGGCGCTGAGCCAGTCCTCGCGGCTGGATGCCATGCGGATCCGCGTGCTGCAGGGGCAGTGGTCTTTGGAGACCGATCCGACCCGGCTGCAGCAGCTGGCGGCGCAGTTTACCACGCTGCAACCGATGCAGCCGGCGCAGCTGGTGACCCTGGCGTCGCTGAAGACCGGCCTGCCGGCGCCCGGCAGCCCGGCGCCGCCGGCCAATCCGGCGTTGCCCGATCAGACCGTGCCGCAATTATCGGATGTGGCGCAGAATACCATCGCGCCCAACGGCTTGCCGTTCCCGCCGCCGCCGGCGCCGGCGCCTGGGACGGAAATGTTGGCTAGCCTGGCGGCGCCGAGCCTTACGGTGCCGAGCCTGGCGGTGCCGGTTGTCAGCCATCCGGTTGCGCGCCGGGTCAGCCGTTCAGCACTGCATATTGAAAATACCCAGGTTGCGGAAAGCCTGCCGCCGCCCAAACCCTTCACCCAGCATGCGCCGCGCCGTGAGGTGCAGCCGGTCCAGAGCACCGCGGTTGCCCAGAACATGCCGGTTGGCGCGCAGGTGATGTCGGTCAAAGCCACCGCCATGGTGCAGCAATACACGCCGGCTGCGGCGCAGAACGGTGGTTCGGTGCTGGGGATGGCGAGCAATGTGCCGCCGCCGCAGCCGATGCCGCAGAATGGAAATGACAATTGACCCTTAATCTTCGCCCTGATCCGCCGCCGCCGTCGCGCCGCCGCGGGGCGACGGACCACGACGCGGTTTTGCGGATGGAGCATGTGCGGGTGACCTCGCCCGATCTGCTCCGCCGCGCGGTGGTCGAGAAGGCCCGCAACCGGATGGTGATCGTCGCCGGCCTGTTCGGCGTTTTGTTCGTCGTGCTGGCCGGCAAGCTGACCTTGGCGACGGTGATCCGGCCGATTCTGCCGACCCAGGCGGTGCTGAATGCGATGCAGCCGATGCTCGATGTGACGCCGCCGCCGCCCGGCCGCGCCGATATCACCGACCGCAACGGCACCATTCTGGCTGTCTCATTGCCCGGTGCCCAGCTTTATGCCGATCCCAAACAGGTGCCGGACCCGCGCGATGCGGCGATTCAGCTTGCCAGCGTGCTGCCAGGCCTGGATATTGCGGCAACCGCGAAAAAACTCGAATCCGGCAAGGATTTTGTCTATCTCGACCGCAAGCTGATGCCCAATGAGGAACTGGCGGTGAACCAGCTGGGCATCCCCGGTGTTTATTTTGAAAATGCCGAGAAGCGGCATTACCCGGAAGGCGATCTGGCGGCGCATATTCTGGGCGGCATCGATGTCGGCGGCCAGGGCGTGGCCGGCGTCGAGGCGTATTTCGAGAAGCGGCTGACCAGCGATCCCGATCCGGTGAAGCTGTCGATCGATATCGGGATCGAGGGCATTGTGCATGACGAGCTGGCCTCGGCTGTGAAGGAGTTTCAGTCGCCCGGCGCCTGCGCGATTGTGATGAATGCGCATACCGGCGAGATTCTGGCGCTGGTGAGCCTGCCGGATTACGACACCAGCACGCTGGGCTCGGCCCCCGCCAATTCGCGCTTCAACCGTTGTGTGACCGGCGATTATGAGCCGGGCAGCGTGTTCAAGCTGCAGACCGTGGCGATGGCGCTGGATTCCGGGCTGATCCATTACTGGGATTATTTCGACACTTCGCACCCGCTGCATGTCGGGCGGTTCACCATCACCGATTTCGAGCCGGTGCATACCTGGATGGCGGTGCCGCAGATCATCAACGTGTCATCGAATATCGGCGCCTCGCGGATTGCCACCATTCTGGGGCCGCAGACCGAGCAGGCCTGGTACGGCAAGCAGGGGTTCTTGAAAAAACTCGATGTGCAGCTGCCGGAGGCGGCGGCGCCGCAATTTCAGCCGCTGCATAATTGGGGCCTGTCCACCACCATGACGGTGTCGTTCGGCAACGGCATTGCGGTGACGCCGCTGCATCTGATCACCGGGGTGTTGCCGATTGTGAACGGGGGAACGCGCTACAGCCCTACCTTGCTGGCGGTTGACCCGAATGGCCCGCAGCCGCAAGGCGTGCGCGTGATGGCAGAGTCGACTTCAGATATCATGCGTAAATTGATGACCGGCGTGGTTTTGACCGGCACCGGGGTGAAGGCGCAGGTGCCGGGCTATGTGGTTGGCGGCAAGACCGGCACCGCCCAGGTGGTGGGCCCGCATGGCGGCTATTTGAAGCATACCAACAACGCTTCCTTCATGGCGGCGTTCCCGATGAATGACCCGCAATACGTGATTTACGTGCTGGTGCTGCAGCCGCATGCCGATGCGACGACCGGCGGGTTCACGACCGGCGGGCAGATTGCGGCGCCGACGGTGGGACGGATTATCGCCAGGATCGGGCCGATGCTGGGCGTTTTGCCGGCAACCGGCGACCAGCTGGCGGCGCTGGATAGTTCGTTGACCATACCGATGAACCCGCTGCCGCCGCCGGGCGAGAGCGCGCTGGGGCCGGGCCGGGCGTTGCCGGCGGGCGCCAACATGTTTGCCTATGAGCTGCTGGGTCAAAAACCGCCGCAATCGGCGGTGCCGGCGAAGCTGCGGCCGGATGCCCTGCTTTCCGCCTCGCATGCCGCCGGGCCGCCGGGCCGTGCGAGCGGGACGATTATGGCGCCGGTTTATCCGCCGCCGGCTGCCGCGGCGATGCGGCATATGACGGAAAAAAATACCAATTCAGGCGAAGAGCTTGCGGAGCGATGAGCTGATGGGTGTGGATGTTCGAGGTATCACGGCAGATAGCCGGGCGGTAAGGCCGGGGTTCATGTTCGCGGCTTTGCCGGGGGTGAAATCCGATGGACGGCAGTTCATTGCCGATGCCGTCGCCCGCGGGGCGGTGGCGGTGCTGGCGCCGGAGGGGACGTTATGGCCGCCCGGCGTGCCGCCCCGGCCATTACTGATGGACCCGGCGCCGCGGGTGCGGCTGGCGAAAATCGCCGCCGAGCTGGCGGGGCGGATGCCCGAGCAGATGGTGGCGGTTACCGGCACCAACGGCAAAACCAGCACGGTGGATTTTCTGCGGCAGATTTTGACCCTGTCGGGGCGGGAAGCGGCGTCGCTCGGAACGCTCGGCGTTATCGCCAAGGGGGTGGACCCGGCGGACAGCCTGACGACGCCGGATCCGGTGACGCTGGCGAATACGCTCTCGATGCTGGCGGCCCAAGGGGTGACCCATGTGGCGCTGGAGGCGTCCTCGCACGGGATTGAGCAGAGCCGGCTGGATGGGCTGAAATTTGCCGCCGCGGGGATGACGAATTTGACCCGCGATCATCTGGATTATCACGGCAGCATTGCCGCCTATCGGGCGGCGAAATTGCGGCTGTTCGACAAATTGCTGCCGGCCGGCGCGCCGGCGGTGGTGATGGCGGACATGGAAAGAGAGACCCTGCACAGCCTGCGCGGCATCGCGGTGCGGCGCGGCCTGGATTTGCGGTTGGTTGGGGTTGCCGGTGTGAACGCGCTGCCTGCCGGCCAGGAGGTCGAGGTGAATATTTCCGGCACCAGGCAGCGGGTGATGCTGAACCTGCCGGGCCGGTTTCAGGCCGATAACGCGTTGCTGGCGGCGGCGTTGGCCGAGGCCGTGGGCGTGCGGGATGCGCTGCATCTGGTGCACAAGCTGATCGGCGTGCGTGGCCGGCTGGAATGCGCCGCGGTTTTGCAGAATGGCGCTGCTGCCTATGTCGATTATGCGCATACGCCGGATGCGATCGAGCGGGTATTGATGGCGCTGCGGCCGCATGCGGCCGGCAGATTGGTGATTGTGTTCGGCGCCGGCGGCGACCGTGACCGCGGCAAGCGGCCGCTGATGGGTGCGGCGGCGGCGCGGCTGGCGGATACGGTGATTGTTACCGATGACAATCCACGTAGCGAGGCGCCGGCGGCGATCCGCCGGGAAATTCTGGCGGCTTGCCCGGAGGCGATTGAAATCGGCGACCGACAGGCGGCGATTGCCGGCGGGCTGGAGATGCTGGGGCCGGATGACGTGCTGGTGGTTGCCGGCAAAGGCCATGAGCAGGGGCAGATAATCGGTGACGCGATCGTGCCGTTTGACGATGCGGCGGTGATCCGCGCGCTTGCTGGCAGCGCGCCACCGGTAATCGAGTGAGCATGCTGTGGCGTGAGGATGAACTGGCGGCCGCAACCGGGGCGCCAGGCGCTGCCGGTTTTTCGGCCGGCGGAGTTTCCATAGATACGCGCAGCCTGCGGCCTGGCGATTTGTTCGTGGCATTGGCCGGGGAACGCGATGGCCATGATTTTGTCGCCGAGGCGTTGGCCAAAGGTGCCGCCGGGGCGATGATCTCGCGCGATGTGCCGGCTGCCGGAAATTTTCTTCGTGTGGACGATACGCTGGCTGGGCTGACCCGTTTGGGTGAATTTGCCCGGGCCCGGAGTGCTGCCAAAATCGTCGCGGTCACGGGCAGTGTCGGCAAGACCACCACCAAGGAAATGTTGAGGCGGGCGCTGGCTGTTTTCGGAGTGGTGCATGCCGCGGATGCTTCTTTCAACAATCATATCGGCGTGCCGTTGACGCTGGCGCGGCTGCCGCGCGAGGCGGATTTCGCGGTGCTTGAGCTTGGCATGAATCATCCTGGTGAGATTGCGCCGCTGGCGCGCCTCGCGCGCCCGCATGTGGCGGTGATTACCGCCGTTGAGCGCGCGCACATTGGGTTGATGGGCTCGCTTGCCGCGATTGCTGCGGAAAAGGCGACGATATTTCAGGGATTGATGCCGGATGGGGCCGGTATTTTTCCGGCCGGTTCTGAATTTTTTGAGCTGTTGAGCAATGCCATCCCGGCGGGTTCTCGGCGGATTGCTTTCGGCACAGGCGCGCAGGCCACAGCGAGGCTGCTCTTGGTTGAGAGTGGCGCCGAGGGCAGTAATGTGCTGGCGGAGATTGGCGGCGCGCGCTTGCGGGTTCAGCTGGCGGCGCCGGGGAGGCATATGGCGATGAATGCGGTGGCGGCACTGGCAGCCTGCCATGCGCTGGGCCTTAATTTGGAAAGAGCCGCTGCTGGCCTCAATGGTTTCGAAGCTTTTGCCGGGCGCGGGGTGCGCAAGACGTTGGGTTTTGCGGGCGCGCAGGCGTTATTGCTGGATGAAAGCTATAATGCCTCCGGCGCATCCGTTCGGGCGGCGCTTGAGGTGTTGCGGTTGCAGCCGGGCCGTCATGTCGCGGTGCTGGGGGATATGCTGGAGCTCGGCGATGACGCGCGCAGTGAGCATGAAGGACTATCGGCGGAGGTGGATGAGGCGGCCGATGTTCTGTTCGCCTGCGGGCAGATGATGGGGTTTTTGTTCGATCGCATGCCGGCCGCCAAGCAGGGCGGTTACGCCGCGAATGCGGCGGCGCTGGCGCCGCTGGTGAAAGCCGCGGTGCGGCCGGGTGATGCAATTCTGGTGAAGGGCAGCTACGGCAGCCGTATGCGCGACGTGGTCGCCGTTCTGGAAGCCGGCTGATGCTGTACGCGCTGCTGTTTCCGCTGGCCGGAACCATTCATTTTTTCAACCTGTTCCGCTACATCACCTTCCGGGCCGGCGGCGGTTGCCTGACCGCGCTGGTGGTGAGCTTTTGGCTCGGGCCGAAACTGATCCGCTGGCTGAAATCCATGCAGCGGCATGGCCAGCCGATCCGGCTGGATGGGCCGGAGCGGCATCTGATTGAGAAAAAAGGCACGCCGACGATGGGCGGCGTGCTGATTCTCGCGGCCTTCGGCATTTCCACGTTGCTATGGGCGGATTTGGACAATGGCTATGTCTGGGCTGCGTTGTTCGTGACCATGGGGTACGGCGCGGTTGGGTTTGCCGATGATTTTTTGAAGCTGACCCGGCGCAACACCAAAGGCGTCAACGGACGTGTGAAGCTGATATGCCAGGCGGTGATCGGGTTGATCGCGGCGGTGTGGATAACCTCGCTGATGCCCGCACCTTTGGGTAGCGAACTTGCGGTGCCGGTTTTCAAGCATCTGCTGATCCCGTTTGGATTTATCTTCCCGCTGATTGCGATGTTCGTGATGATGGGGGCATCCAATTCGGTCAACCTGACCGATGGTCTGGATGGGCTGGCGATTGTGCCGACCATTATCGCCGCCGGCGTGTTCGCGCTGATCGCCTATCTCGTCGGCAACCATATTTTTGCCGGCTATCTGCAGATCAATTTCATTCCGGGCGCCGGCGAGCTGACGATTTTTCTCACCAGCCTGATTGGCGCCGGGCTCGGGTTTTTATGGTTCAACGCGCCGCCGGCGGCGGTGTTCATGGGCGATACCGGCAGTCTTTCGCTGGGTGGTGCGCTGGGTGCGGTGGCAGTCGCGGTCAAATGCGAGATTGTGCTGGCGATCGTCGGCGGGTTGTTCGTGGTGGAAACCGTCTCGGTCATTATTCAGGTTTTCTGGTATAAGCGGACTGGACGGCGGGTATTTCTGATGGCGCCCTTGCACCATCATTTCGAGAAGAAGGGCTGGGCGGAGCCGACGATTGTGATCCGGTTCTGGATTATCGCGATGATATTGGCGCTGGTGGGTTTGGCCACCTTGAAGATACGATGAGTTACGCATCCGTATTTCGTGGCAAACGGTTTGCCGTTTTGGGCCTGGGCAAGGCCGGCATGCCGGCGGCTTTGGCGCTGCGCGCGATGAGCGCCGAGGTTTTTGTCTGGGATGATGGCGATGCGGCGCGTCAGGCCGCGGCGGATTTTAATCTTGCTCCGCCGAGCAAGATCGGTTTGCCGCTGGATGGTCTGGTGCTGTCGCCCGGGATTCCACATATTTTGCCGAAACCGCATCCCGAGGCGGCTTGGGCGATTTCTCAGAACGTTCCGGTGCTGACGGATGCGGAGCTGCTATACCAGGCGGTGCGCGAATCCGGATCCAAGGCGCGGTTCGCGGGCATTACCGGGACCAATGGCAAATCCACCACCACGGCTTTGCTGGCGCATATTCTGACGGTGGCGGGCATTCCCAATGCTGCCGGCGCCAATCTGGGGCCGGCTGCCTTGTCGCTGCCGCTGCTGCCGGATGAGGGCGTTTATGTGCTGGAGATGTCCAGCTATATGTTGGAGCGAATCGCCAGCCTCCGCTTTGATGTGGCGGCAATGTTGAACCTCTCCCCGGACCATCTGGACCGCCATGGCGACATGGCGGGTTACGCGCAGGCCAAACGGCTGATTTTTGCGCGTCAGAATGAAGCGTGCCTGGCGGTGATCGGTATCGATGATTCTGACTCGCGGGAGATGGCGGATTGGTTGGAGACGCAGCCGGCGCGGGTGACTCGGATCTCCGGCAAAAGGTTTTCGACTTTGGGGGCGAAGGCGCTGCCGGGCGGGCATAATGCGCAGAATGCCGCCGCCGCAGCTGAAATGGCGCGCGCATTGGGGGTTTCCGAGGCGGCGATTGCGCAAGGCATCGCGAGCTACCCCGGGCTTGCCCACCGGCAGGAAGCGGTTGCCGAAATCGGCGGCGTTACCTTCATCAATGACAGCAAGGCGACCAACGCCGATGCGGCGGCGCGCGCGATGGGCTGCTATGAGCGATTTATCTGGATTGCCGGCGGCGTTGGCAAGGCCGGCGGCGTGGAATTGCTGGCGCCGTATTTCTCCCGCGTGACCAAGGCTTTTCTGATCGGCCAGGACGCGGAAGCGTTCGCGGCGACGCTGAACCTGCACGGCGTTGCAAATGATATCGTGGCGAATTTGGAGACCGCGGTGCCGGCCGCCTATGCCGAGGCGCGGGCGCAAAGCATTGCGACCGTTTTGCTTTCCCCCGCCGCCGCCAGTTTCGACCAATTCAAAAGCTTTGAGCATCGGGGCGAGGTTTTTGGAACGCTGGTGAACGCGTTGCATGGGGAGGCGGCATAATGCCCGCCGTATCCCGCGCCGATACTTCTGTCATCGGCCGCTGGTGGTGGAGCGTCGACCGTGTAACCCTGCTGGCGCTCGGCGTGCTGATCGGCATTGGCTATGTGCTGGCGCTGGCGGCGATGCCGGGTATTTCCACGCATATTACCGATCCGCACACCATGGCGATGATCAAGCAGATCGTCTTTTTGGGAACCGGCGGGCTGCTGATGCTGGCCATGTCGATGCTCTCGCTACGGCAGGTGAAGCTCGCAGCACTTGGGTTGGGCGTGCTGTTCTTCCTGCTTACCGGTTTCACGCTGCTGCACGGCGTTGAGGTGGATGGCGCGCATCGCTGGATATCGCTCCCTGGGTTTACGCTGCAGCCGAGCGAGTTTCTGCGCCCCGCCTTCATCATCGTCTCGGGCTGGCTGATTGCTGAATCCCGCCGCACCCCGGGCTTTCCAGGCAAGCGCGCCGCTTTGGGCGTGTTCCTGCTCACCGCACTGCTTTTGAAAATGCAGCCGGATATCGGCATGACCGCATTGTTCACGCTGGTCGTGTTCGCGCAGTTTTATCTCGATGGGCTGGAGATGAAATGGGTGACGGTTGCGACCGTGATTATTGTGGTTGCGGCGGTCTGCGCGTTTCTGTTCATCCCGCATGTGCATACGCGGGTGATGCTGTTCATGCATCCGACCAAGACCACCGCCTATCAGGCGCTCACCGCACTCTCGGCATTCGGCAATGGCGGCATGTTCGGGCTCGGGCCGGGCGAGGGCGAGGTGAAGCATTTTCTGCCCGATGCGCGCGCCGATTTTGTGTTCGCGGTGGCGGGCGAGGAGTTCGGGCTGTTTTTCTGCGGGTTTATCATTCTGGTGTTCGCGGCGATTGTGGTGCGGGCGATGATCCGCCTGCTGGATGAGCCGAACCTGTTCGTGCTGCTGGCGGCGGGCGGGCTGATCATCGGCTTTGGGCTGCAGGCTTTCGTTAATATGGCGTCTTCGCTGTCGCTGATCCCGACCAAGGGGATGACCTTGCCGTTTATTTCCTATGGCGGCAGTTCCGTGCTCGCGATTTCGATGCAGATGGGATTTTTGCTGGCGCTGACCCGCAAACGCCACCAGAGCGATCTGGGATGAGGGGACCGCGGGTGAAGCCCATCGTGATTGCCGCCGGCGGCACCGGGGGACATTTTTTCCCCGCCGAGGCGCTGGCGGCGGCGCTGATGGCGCGCGGCGAGCGGGTGGTGCTGATGGCCGATGCGCGTTCCGGCGGGCTTGCTTCTCCGGTATTTGCGAATACCGAGCGCCACGTGATCGCGGGCGCTGGTCTGTCCGGCCGTGGGGCGAAGCGGGCGCTGCAGGGCGGCGCCGCATTGCTGCGCGGCGTGGCGCAGGCGCGGAAAATCCTGAAAGATTTGCAGCCTGGCGCGGTGGTTGCCTTTGGCGGCTATCCGGCGGTGCCGCCGGTGCTGGCGGCGCGCTCGCTGCGCGATCGCCCGGTGATATTGCTGCACGAGCAGAATGCCGTGCTTGGTCGCGCCAACCGTTTTTTGGCGCGGGCGGCGGACAGACTGTTGTTGAACTTTCCAGATACGCTGAAAATCCCAGGTGGTATTGAGACCGCGGTGCTGGGAAACCCGGTTCGGCCGGCGATCGCCGTATTGTCGGGTGAGGGTTACGCGCCGCCGGACGAAAAAATTGAACTGCTTTGCCTGGGTGGGTCGCTTGGCGCGAAAATATTCGGCACGCTGATCCCGGCCGCCTTGGCGCTGCTGCCGGCGGAATTGCGGGGTAAAATCAAACTCACGCAGCAATGCCGGACGGAAGAATTGCCGGCGGCGCAGGCGACGCTTCGTGAAGCCGGGATCGAGGCCGAGCTATCGCCATTTTTCGATAATGTGGCGGCGCTGCTGGCGCGCGCGCACCTCGTGATCGCCCGGGCCGGAGCTTCCACCGTGGCGGAGTTGAGCGTGGCGGGCAGGCCGGCGATTTTAATTCCGCTCCCCGGCGCGATCGATGATCATCAACGTGCCAATGCCGATGCGCTGGTCGCGGCCGGTGGCGGCTGGCGGCTGGACCAGAACGGTCTCACAGCTGAAATTCTAGCGGATAAGATTGAAACATTGCTGAACCAGACTGAGTTATTGACGACGGCGGCGGCGGCATCCGGCCGCTACGGCAGACCGGATGCGGCTTCGCGTCTCGCGGATCTGGTGCAGGACATGATGGCGGGAGTGAACGCATGAGAGCGCTGCCGCTTTCCATCGGTACCATCCATTTCGTCGGCATCGGCGGTATCGGCATGTCGGGCATTGCCGAGGTGTTGCACACACTTGGTTATTCCGTGCAGGGCAGCGATATTTCGGAGGGCGGCAATGTTCAACGCCTGCGCAAAATCGGCATTCCCATCGCGATCGGCCATGATGCGGGCAACATCGGCAACGCCCAGGTGGTGGTGATTTCGACCGCCGTGCCGAAGGATAATCCGGAAGTTGTGGCGGCGCGCGCCAAGCTGATCCCTGTCGTGCGGCGGGCGGAAATGCTGGCTGAGCTGATGCGGTTGAAATGGTCCATCGCGGTGGGCGGAACCCATGGCAAAACCACCACCACCAGCCTGGTGGCGGCGGTGCTGGAAGGGGCGGGGTTTGATCCCACCGTCATCAACGGCGGGATCATCAATGCCTATGGCAGCAATACGCGGCTGGGTGGCGGCGATTGGATGGTGGTGGAAGCCGATGAAAGCGACGGCAGCTTTTTGCGGCTGCCGCCGGTGATCACCATCGTTACCAATATGGACCCCGAGCATCTCGACCATTGGGGAAGCCGTGAGGCGATGGAAGCCGGCTACCGGCAATTTGTCGGCAATATTCCGTTCTACGGCTTTGCGGTGCTGTGCATCGATCATCCGGCGGTGCAGCAGATGATTCCGGCTTTGTCCGATCATCGCATCATCACCTATGGGTTTTCGCCGCAGGCCGATGTGCGGGCGGAACGGATCATGTATGGTAGGAACGGCGCTTCGTTCGAGGTTCGCTTCTCCGATCGCGCGACTGGTCGGGCGCGGCGAATGTCGCCGTTTACGCTGCCGATGCTGGGCAGCCATAATGTTCAAAATGCGCTGGCGGCGATTGCGGTTGCCACCGAAATGGAAATCGGCGAGGCGCAGATTAAAGCCGCACTTGCCAGCTTCGCTGGCGTTAAACGCCGCTTTACCAAGACCGGCGATACCGGCGGGATTACCATCATCGACGATTATGGGCATCACCCGGTGGAAATTGCCGCGGTGCTGAAGGCCGGACGGCAGGCGGGGGCGCGCGATGTGGTGGCGGTGGTGCAGCCGCATCGTTATTCGCGTCTCGCCTCCTTGTTCGAGGAGTTCTGCACCTGCATGAATGATGCGGGAACGGTGATTGTCGCCGATGTGTATCCGGCCGGCGAGGCGCCGATTGAGGGTGTGGATCGGGACGCGCTGGTCGAAGGTCTGCGGGCGCGCGGGCATCGTTCGGTGGTGCCGCTGAGCGATCCATCGCATCTGGCGGAGATGGTGCATTCCATTGCCCGGCACGGCGATTTTGTAATTTGCCTGGGCGCCGGCAGCATCACCAACTGGGCGAATGCGCTGCCCGGCGAATTGCAGGTTTTGCAGGGTGCGGCCAAGCGCGCGGGGGCGGTGCGATGATGGCGGCGCTCGATATCGGCTCCGCACTTCCCGAAATCCGCGGCCGCGTGCGCGCGCAGGCGGAGCTTGCGGCCGTGACATGGTTTCGCGTCGGCGGTCCGGCGGAGTTTTTGATCCGGCCGGAAGATGCGGATGATCTGGCGAAACTGCTGCGTGAGCTGCCGCATGAAATGCCGGTCACCGTCATTGGTGCGGCCTCCAATCTTATCATCCGCGATGGCGGCATTCCCGGCGTGGTCATCAAACTTGCCCGTGGTTTCAACGAGATTCTGGTGGAGGCGGATGGGATTGTTGCCGGCGCCGCATCGCTGGATGTAACGGTTGCCGAACACGCCGCGGCCGCCGGCTTGACCTCGCTGGAATTTTTATCCGGCATTCCCGGCAGCATCGGCGGCGCGGTGGCGATGAACGCCGGCGCCTATGGCGGCGAGATGAAGCAGATCCTCGACTGGGCGGAAATCGTCACCCGCTCCGGCGAAACGCTCCGGCTGAACGGCACTGATCTGGGTCTGGGTTACCGGCGCTCCAACCTGCCGCCGGGTGCGGTGGTGACGCGCGCGAGGTTGCGGGCGCAACCGGGTGACACGATCGCGATTGCCGGCCGCATGGCCGAGATCAAGGCCAGCCGGGAGGCCAGCCAGCCGGTGCGGGCGCGCACCGGCGGTTCCACTTTTGCGAACCCGCCGGAAATGAAGGCCTGGGAGCTGATCGATGCCGCCGGGTGCCGCGGCCTGGCGCGCGGCCAGGCGCAGGTTTCCGAATTACACTGCAATTTCCTGCTGAATAACGGCGGCGCCACGGCCGCCGAGCTCGAGGGGCTGGGTGAGGAAGTGCGCCGCCGGGTTTTTGCGGCATCCGGGGTATCGCTGCATTGGGAGATCAAGCGCATCGGCGTGCCGAATGCCAAACTGGAGTTGGCGCCATGACCCGCGTTGCGGTTTTGCATGGCGGCATGTCCGCCGAGCGCGAAGTTTCGCTCCGCTCCGGCCAGCAGGTGATCATCGCGCTGACCGCCGCCGGCTTCGATGTCGTGCCGATTGAGGTGACGGCGGATCTGGCGGCGATGATTGCAGCACTTAACCCGCCACCCGATGTCGTGTTTAACGCGTTGCACGGCCGCTTCGGCGAAGATGGCAGCGTCCAGGGCGTGCTCGATTATCTTGGTATTCCCTACACCCATTCGGGTGTGCGGGCATCGGCGCTCGCGATCGACAAGGCGGCGGCGAAAGCGGTGTTCGCGCAGGCCGGGCTGCCGGTGGCGCCGCACCGGATCATCGAGATTACCGAGCTTGCCGATCATCACCCGCTGCCGCCGCCCTATGTCGTCAAGCCGGTGAATGAAGGCTCCTCGGTCGGGGTTTCCATCGTCAAGCCCGGCGATAACCGCAGTGGCGAGATTATTTCGGAATGGCATTTTGGGCCAGCGATGGTGGAGCAATATATTCCGGGCCGCGAACTCACCGTTTGCGTTCTTGAAGACCGGGCCTTGGTGGTGACGGAAATTCTCACCGGGGAAGCGTTTTACGATTACCACGCCAAATATGACGCCGGCGCCTCGCGCCATGTGCTGCCCGCGCAATTGCCGGAAGCCATTACGCAACAGGCTTTGGATATCGCGTTGGCGGCGCATCGGGCTTTGGGCTGCCGTGGCGCGACGCGCGCGGATCTTCGTTATGATGAAGCCAATGGCCGGTTGATTCTGCTGGAGGTCAATACCCAGCCAGGCCTGACCCCGACATCGCTGCTGCCCGAGCAGGCGGGTCATATCGGCATGGGCTTTCCCGAGCTGTGCAGCTGGATGGTGGAGCGCGCGGCATGCCGCGTTTAAGCGCCGTCCGCACCGCGCCGGTCCGCCAGCCTGCCCGGACCGGCAGCCGCGCAAAAGCCAAAAAACCGGCGCCGATGCAGGATCGTCTGACATCGCGCGCGTTGTTCTTCCGCCGCGTGCGCCGCAGCGTCAAACCGGGATTATGGGTGCTGGGCGGGTTTTGCGTGCTCGCCATCGGCTCGGAATTGTTTCGGGAAATTCCTTCGATTGGGCCCGTGGTCAGCCCCGCCGGCAGCTTGCGGCATGGCTTTGGCGCGCTGGCGGCGGAGGCCGGTTTCCGTGTCGCCACCATCCAGATCAATGGCGCTGAGACCACGCCCGAGCCCGTGATCCGGCAGGCTTTGGGCGTCGGGCCGGGTGATCCGATCCTTGGGTTTTCACTGGCCAATGCCGCCGCCAGAATTGCGGCTTTGGGGCCGGTGCAAAATGCGACCGTGGAGCGCGCGCTGCCGAATACGCTGATCGTGACCGTGACCGAACGCGCGCCCTACGCCGTTTGGCAAACCGCCAATACCGGCGTCAGCCCGAAATTTGTGGTGATCGATAAAAACGGCAAGGTGATCGCCGATCAGGATGCGGTGGCGGCGAAGCGCCGTGACCCGGCATTGCTGCTGCTGGCAGGTGGGGACGCGCCGCAGAATGCCGGCAATCTGATGACCGAGTTGGCCGCTTATCCCAGGGTGCGCGCGCATGTGGCGGCGGCGGCGCGGGTGGACGGCCTGCGCTGGAATTTGATTTTGCATAACAATACGCTGGTGAAATTGCCGTCCGATAACGAGCAGCAGGCGATTGCCCAGCTGAACCAGTTGCAGACCAATATCGCTTTGCTCGACCGGCCGGTGGAGGTGATCGATCTGCGGTTCAACGGCCGGCTGGTGGTGCGCCCGTACCCATCCGCGCCGCCGCCGAGCACAGCCCCCAACAGCACGCAATCTCAGGCTAGCCACACATGACGGGACAAAAATCCGATGAATGATATGTCGCGCCGCGGGCCGTCCTTGGAACGGCAGAGCAAGCCTTTCGTTGATGAGCCGGTTCGGCCGCGGGCGGTGCGCTCCGGTCCGTTCGGGGTTCTGGATATCGGCTCCACCAAAATCGCCTGTCTGATCGGCCGGGCGGAATCCGATGGAAGGCTGCGGGCTTTGGGGTTTGGCTGGCAGAAGGGCCGCGGCGTTAAATCCGGCGGCATCGTCGATCTGGAGGAAGCCGAGCGGGCGATCCGCGCGGCGGTCGGCCAGGCCGAGGACATGGCCGATACCAGGCTGAAATCGGTCGTCGTCAACCTCTCCTGCGGGCAGCCGGAGAGCCGGCTGTTCAATGTGCAATGGCCGGTCGATGGGCGGGCGGTGACCGCCGAGGATGTCAAGCGGGTGGTGCGCGAGGCGCGGATGCGGGCGGCCTCCGGCGGCCGTGAGACCATCCATTCTTTGCCGCTGAGTTTTTCCACCGATGAGACGCCGGGGGTTATTGATCCGCGCGGGCTGTTTTGCGAAACCTTGACCGCCCAGCTGCATGTGGTGGATGCCGGTAACACCGCACTTCGCACACTGGCGGCCTGTCTTTCGCGCTGCGAGCTGGATATCTCGGCACTGGTCTCGGCACCCATGGCATCCGGGCTTGCGACCTTGGTGGGCGATGAGCGCGAGCTGGGTGCGACCGTGATCGATATGGGCGGCGGCACCACCACCATGGCGGTATTCGCCGAGGGCCAGTTGCTGCACACCGCGCAGCTGCCGGTGGGCGGCATGCATGTCACCAACGATATCGCGCGCATGCTCTCGACCTCGGTAGCACACGCCGAGCGGCTGAAGGCGCTGTACGGCAATGTGCAGGGCAGCCCGGATGACGAGCGCGAATTGCTGCCGGTGCCGCAGGTGGGCGAGGACGAGCATCACATCGCCAAAATTCCGCGCAGCCTGCTGATCAGCGTGATCCGTCCGCGCGTTGAGGAAATTTTCGAAATGGTGAAGGACCGGCTGGAAACCTCCGGTTTGGGGCGCGCCGGCGGCAACCGCGTGGTGTTGACCGGCGGCGCCTCGCAATTGGGCGGCGTGCGGGAACTGGCGGCGCAGATGCTGGAACGCCATGTCCGGCTCGGCAAGCCCAATGCGATGACCGGGCTGCCCGATAGCGCGACCGCACCGAATTTCGCGACGCTTGCCGGGCTGCTGCATTTTGCCACCGGCGATGGCCAGACGATGCATGATATCGATTTTGAAACGGAACGAACGACCGGCTGGCTCGGCCGATTCGTCAATATTCTCAAAGACCGTTTGTGAAAATTAATAACGGAAGAACATTCACTAAAATTTGCATTTCCCGTTTGACATGAAAACGAAGCGTTCTTTACCGCTTGATACCCAAGGAGAGCTATCCATGACCCTGAACCTGATGATCGAGAAGACGTCGCATACCGATTTTACGCCGCGGATTACCGTTATCGGGGTGGGCGGCGGCGGCACCAATGCGGTTAATAACATGATCGCGCTGAATCTTCCCGGCGTGGATTTCGTGGTCGCGAATACCGATGCGCAGCAGCTGCAGCTTTCGCGCTCGGAGCGCCGCATTCAGCTTGGGCCGCATATCACGCAAGGCAACGGCGCCGGCGGCAAACCCGAAGTCGGCAGGGCCTCGGCTGACGAGGCGGCGGATGATCTCTCCCGGCATCTGGAAAACACCCATATGGTTTTCATCACCGCCGGCATGGGCGGGGGCACCGGGACGGGTGCGGCGCCGGTGATTGCCCGCATGGCGCGTGAGCGCGGCATTCTGACCATCGGCGTTGTCACCAAGCCTTTCGGCTTTGAGGGCAAGAAGCGGATGCGCATGGCCGAGGAAGGCATTGCCGAGCTGCAGGCCTATGTCGACACCTTGATCGTGATTCCGAATCAGAATCTCTTCAAGGTCGCCAATGAGCGCACCGGCTGGAAAGAGGCCTTCGAGATGGCCGATAATGTTTTGTACATGGGCGTGCGCGGCGTGACCGATCTGATGGTGGTGCCCGGTCTCATCAATCTGGATTATGCCGATATTCGTTCCGTCATGGCTGAGGCCGGCAAGGCGATGATGGGCACCGGCGAGGCCGAGGGCGAAGACCGTGCGATGCGCGCCGCCGAGGCCGCGATCAGCAATCCGTTGCTGGAAGATACCAATATGAAGGGCGCGCACGGGTTGTTGATCAACATCACCGGCGGTTCCGATATCACCCTGTTTGAGATGGATCAGGCCGCCAACCGCATCCGCGAGGAAGTGGATGAGGATGCCAACATCATGGTCGGCATGGCGCTGGATGAGAGCCTCAACGGCCGCATCCGCATTTCCGTCGTTGCCACCGGCATCGACAGCGCGGTGCCAAGCGCCGGCCAGATGCCGGTATTCAAGGTCATCGGCGGCGGCACGGTCGATGCCGTCAGCTTCCCGGCGCATGCGCAGCAGCATCACGCAGCACCCGCCGTGCATCGTGAGCCGGTGATGCAGGCGCCTTCCGCCCAGGGTGCGGGATATATTCCGCAGCCGCCGGCCAAGCCGCTGATCTCGGCAGCGTTCCATGCCGGCGATCATGCCGAGTTTGACCTGGACGAACCCGAAATGAAAGCCGCGCCGCAACGTGCTGCGGCACCCACGTCAGCCGCGCCGCCGGTAGCGCGCGCGGTTACGCCTGAGCCTGCACGCGCGCAGGACGCGCCCAAGCGCAGCAGCCTGTTCAGCCGGGTCTTTGGTGGCGCAGCTTCCTCAAACCCCGCAGCTGGCCCGCGCGCCGCGCATCAGGAACCGGTGATCGCGGCGCCAAGCCACCGGCAGGAGCCGGCAAGCGCTGATTTGCATGCACAACAGGAAGCCGCGCGCGAGCCGGCACGTGCCGCCGTGCGGCCGGCGCAGATCGACGAAATCGGGCTGGAGATCCCGGCGTTTTTGCGCAGATCCAGCAACTAGCGCCTGGCGCGCCGACTGAAGTTATGAACCCCGGGTAAACAAGCGTTTAACCCGGGGTTTTTATTACCTTTGTGTCAGGTTGAAATATTGCGCCTGAATGTTACATTACGACGCATTTAAAACGTTTAAGTTCAATCACTTACACGGAAATAATCTGAAATAATGATTGACTGGCCCGAAGCGGCGGGGCCGCCTAGATTATGATCAGAATCAGGGTTGGTTAAAAAATTCATGTCGTCTTTGCGGAACAGATATAGTTGGGGCGGCTTTGAACTGGGACCCTCGCAACGCCATACGTTAAAAACAGCGATCGATTGTGTTGGCCGCGGCCTGCATAGCGGCGTGGAGGCGCGGCTGCGTCTGGTGCCGGCGCCTGCCGGCAGCGGCATCGTGTTTCATCGCACCGACCTCGATCAAAGAATCCCGGCTTGTTACGATCATGTTTCCGATACGCGGCTTTGCACCGTGGTCAGCCTGCCGGGGCATCCGGAAATAAGTGTCGGCACCATCGAGCATTTGATGGCGGCGTTGATGGCCAATCAGATCGATGATCTGACCATTGAGGTCAATGGACCGGAACTGCCGATTCTAGATGGCTCCGCCTCGCCCTATATTTTTCTGATCCAAAGCGCCGGCATTGCCGAGCATGGCGGCGATCGCAATTTTATCGAAGTGCTTCGCCCGGTGCGGGTTGAGAATGACGAGGCTTTTGCGGAATTTCGCCCGCATGGCGCCGGGGCTTATGGCGCGTTGGGGCTGGATTTATCTTTGGCGATCGATTTTCCATCTTCTGCCATCGGCCGCCAGGCGTTCAGCATCAGCCTGACGCCGGAGAGTTTTGCACGGGATCTGGCTTCGGCCCGGACGTTCACCCTGGCTTGTGAAATCGAGGCGCTGAAGAAGGCCGGTCTTGCCAAGGGCGGCAGCCTGGCGAACGCGATTGTGGTTGAAGGGACCAAGGTTGTGAACCCGGAAGGCCTGCGTTGGCAGGATGAGTTCGTGCGCCATAAATTGCTGGATGTGGTGGGCGACCTGGCGCTGGCCGGCGCGCCGCTGGTGGGCCGCTTTATCGGCAACCGCACCGGCCACGCGCTGAACAATAGATTGCTGCATGCGCTGTTCGCCGACGCTGCCAATTACCGGGTTACAGGCACCGCGTTTGCCGGTACGCCGCTGCAACTGCAGGCGGCTGCGGCAACGCTTTAACGCAGCGCTTTTTCGTTTCAGCGGCCGATAAGGACATGCCCCACATCGGTCCATTGCGCGCGGAAGCCGGCTTCGCAATAAGCCAGGTAATATTCCCATAGCCGTTTAAACTGGGTGTCGTAGCGGGTTTTCGCTGCCGGCAGCTGGGCGATTTGCGGCCAGGCATTCTGAAATGCGCTTTGCCATTGCTTCAGGGTTTCAGCGTAGTCCTGGCCGAACCAATGGGCCTCGCGCCATTTTAATCCGGCGTGGTTGATTTCCGCACGCAGGCGCGAAGGCGAGGCGAGCATGCCGCCCGGGAAGACGTAGCGCTGGATAAAATCGGCCGCTGTACGATAACCCTCGAAATAGCGCTCGGCGATGGTGATGGCCTGGATGCAGGCAAGACCACCGGGGCGCAGACGGTTGCGTAAGGTGCTGAAATAGGTGGGCCAATATTCTTCGCCCACGGCCTCGATCATTTCAATCGAGGCGATGGCGTCGAAACGGCCTTGCACGTCGCGGTAATCCTGTAGTCTCACCTCGACCTTATGGGTGAGCCCGGCCCGGGCGATGCGCGCCTGCGCATAGGCAAGCTGTTCGCGCGAGAGTGTGATGGCGACCACGTCGGCGCCGAATTCGCTGGCTGCCAGTTCGGCAAAACCGCCCCAGCCGCAACCGATTTCCAGCAGTTTTTTACCGGGTGCGAGCTGCAGCTGGTTGCAGATGCGGCGCATCTTGTTCTTTTGCGCGGCTTCCAGGCTGTTCGCGCCGTCGCCGAACAGCGCGGCGGAATAGGTCATCGAGGGGTCGAGCCAGAGCTCATAAAAGTTATTGCCGAGATCGTAATGATCGGCGATATTGCGCTTTGATCCGCTGCGGGTGTTCGGCCGCAATTTATGCATCAGTTTCGAGAGGAATCGCATCCAGGGCTTGCCGTCGATCATCGCGTCCCAGCTGGTTTCATTGGCGGTCCCGAGCAGCAGCATTTCGGTCAGAGTGGGACTGTCCCACCAGCCTTTCAAATAGGCTTCGGAAAAGCCGAGGCTGCCGCTATAGACGGTTTTGGCGATGGTCCGCGGGTCGTTGATGATGAGTGTTGCCGCTGGGCCCGGTTCCGAGCCTTCGAATTTGTGGATATCGCCGCCGGGGAGCCGGACGGTGAGATGCCCGACGCGGACGAGATGCCCGAGCTGCAGGCCGAGCTGCAAACGCCGGTCGCGGGGCTTTGCTGGTAATGTCAGGCCGGTGACCGCTGATTCGCTCATACGCTGTTTCTTCCCAACAAAAAATATTCGCATCCGCTCTGCTCCGGCCCGAATGCCGCAACCCATTCAGCCGAAGCTACGTATGGAGATTTGGTTTGGATGCAGGCTGACGCAAAAAACGCCTGGCTGTTAAAAACTTGTAAACTTTGGATAACTTGCTTGTGATGGAGCCGGGCGTTGATCTTTCTTATGTAGGAAGGATGCGGAGAATTATTCCTT
>JAMFSE010000057.1 GCA_026225115.1 Rhodovastum atsumiense | reverse complement strand
CCTGTTCGAGGAAACCGCCGCCGTCAAAACCCTGCGGCTGCTGAAGCGGATCTAGCGACCTATCCGGACGGCTCAACCGCATATTCGCGCATGCGGCCGGGCCGCATATTCGCGCATGCGGCCGGGCCGCATATTGGCGCAGGCGGCCCCGGCTGTTCGCACGCGTCCGAATGCTGCGCATGCCGCTTGCTCGCCGCTCCCGCCGCCTGCAGGTAGCCGCGCGGGAGCGCGGAATTCAGCGGCTATTCCGCCAAGCCGGTCCGCTAACAAAACAAATCTCAAGCAACCATCAATTTGTATAAAAAATAATTTAGTGTCTAAAAACACATAAAAAACGCTATAATGATCAACTTTTTGTTATAAACGCGAGTTTATAAACAATTTAAGCTTGCATTTCTTAACGGCTACTTTAGAAATCCTGACATTAGGTTCGGATTGACCGCGCCTTACAACTTGAGGCGTATCGATGAAACCGACCAAATCTACCCGGCAATCCGTTCTCGCGGCGCTGTCGCAGCGCGCATTGCTCAGCTGTATCCTGGCCTCCGGGCTGGCCGCCCCGGCCTTCGCGCAATCCGCCACGGGCGGCACCGTCATCGGCACCGGTGACGTCGCTTCGCAGGATTCCGCCGGCGATGTCGCCGTCGGTTCCGGCAGCCTCGCCAGCGGCAATCAGAGCACCGCCAACGGCACCGGCAGCACCGCCACCGGCCCGCAAAGCACCGCGGTCGGCAGCTACAGCACCGCGAATGCATCCATCAGCACCGCCATCGGCGCCGACAGCAACGCCACCGGCGCTGAAAGCACGGCGGCCGGCGTTGCCAGCACCGCCAGCGGCCGCGACAGCGCGGCGTTCGGCGTCGACAACACCGCCTCGGGAAATTACAGCACCACCCTCGGCTACGCGAGCACCGCCAGCGGCGTTTCCAGCACCGCCAGCGGCGCCGGCGCCAAGGCCAGCAACGATTCCGCCACCGCCACCGGCGCCAACAGCATCGCCAGCGGCATCGCCGCCACCGCCACCGGCCCCGCGGCCTCGGCCACCGGCGATTACGGCACCGCCACCGGCGATCGCAGCAGCGCCAGCGGCCTCGACAGCACCGCAACCGGCATCGGCAGCACCGCCCAGGGCGACTATAGTTCCGCCAACGGCAGCAGCAGCCAGGCGCTCGGTACCGAAAGCACAGCCAGCGGCGCCAGCAGCACAGCCAGCGGCGCCTACAGCACCGCCGCCGGCGCCGACAGCCAGGCCACCGGCCTCAACAGTACGGCGAGCGGCGACCAGGCCCAGGCAACCGGCCAAGCCAGCACCGCCACCGGCGCATCCAGCAAAGCCAGCGGCGGCCAAAGCACCGCCACCGGCGACATGAGCCAGGCCTCCGGCACTGCCAGCACCGCGTCGGGCACCGGTAGCGTCGCCAGCGGCAACGCCAGCACCGCTTCCGGCGCCGACAGCACCGCCGCCGGATCCGACAGCACGGCCAACGGCGCCTTCAGCAACGCCGCTGGCGCCAACAGCACGGCCAGCGGCGTGTCCAGCGCCGCCACCGGAACCGCCAGCACCGCCAGCGGCGTCGCCAGCAGCGCGAGTGGCGCCTCCGCCACCGCAACCGGCGCCGCCAGCACCGCCGGCGGCGCCTACGCCACCGCCAACGGTGCCGGCAGCGCCGCGGCCGGCAATGGCGACATCGCCTCCGGCGCCAACGCGACCACCACCAACGCCGCCGCCCAGACCAACGGCAACATCGCCATCGGCAGCGATACCGGCACCGTCGCCGGCGCCTCGCCATCGGTCGCCACCACCGCCAACGGCGGCAATTCCATCGCCATCGGCACCGGTGCCCAATCCACGGGCAATAACTCCGTGGCACTTGGCGCCGGCAGCACCGATGGCGGGGTCGCCAATGTGGTCAGCGTCGGCGCACCAGGTGCGACCCGCAAAATCACCAATGTCTCCCCCGGCATCATCAGCTCAACCAGCACCGACGCCATCAACGGCAGCCAGCTGAAAGCCACCAACGACAATGTCGCCGGCAACACCGCCACGCTGAACGCCGTCGTCAATGGCCAGGCCGGCGTCTGCACCGTCAGCGGCGGCGCGCTCGCCTGCTCCGTGAACGGCCATGCGCCGGCTGTGGCTTCCGGTGAAGGCGCCATCGCCGAGGGCATCGGCGCCCAGGCATCCGGCGCTGGCGCCGTTGCCATCGGTGAGAACGCGCAATCGCAATCCACCTCGGTCGCCCTTGGGCAAAATGCGGAGGCCAATGCCGCGCAGGCGCTTGCCATCGGCAACAACGCCGTCGCCGCTGCCGCCAACAGCACGGCACTTGGCGCCAACAGCCTGGCCACCGGCGCCAATGCCGTCGCCCTCGGCGAAGGCTCGGTTGCGGACCGCGCCAACTCTGTCTCGGTCGGCGACGCCGCAACCGGCTACACCCGGCAGATCACCAATGTCGCGCCCGGCACGCAAACCACCGACGCGGTAAATCTCGGCCAGCTCAATACCGGCATCGCCCAGGCCCAGACGAACAGCTACAACTACACGAACCAGGCGGTCGATTCACTGCGCAAACAAGCCTACCAGGGGATTGCCGCCGCTCTGGCCTCGCCCAGCATCCCGTTTCTCGATCCGGGTAAAAAATGGGTCGGCCTGCGGGTCGGCGAATACGGCGGCCAGGAAGCCATCGGCGCCGCAGCCGCCTACCAGATCAACGAGCGCACCAATCTCGGCGCCACCATCTCCAAGGGTTTCGACGGCGGCCCGGTCGCCCTCTCAGCCCAGATCGGCTACGCCTGGTAACAGACGACAACAGGAAAATTGCCGCGGGGCCAATCACCCCGCGGCAACCCCATCCCCCGACAAAATGCCCGGCCCGGTAATCATCGGCAGATCCAGGAAGGTCGAAATCCCCGGCCTTGCCGCGCAGATCATCTTGATGCTGTGCACCACATGCATCGCCGTCGCCAAAGTCGCCTGATCATTCTGGTCGCTGCCGTCGATCCCGATCTCCACCGACAGCCGCATCGACGGATTGCCCTGCACCGTCACATACCAGCCTTTGCCGGTCGGCCAGTCCGGCCTCACATGCTCGCCCATCCGCGTGATATGCTCGATCTTCAGCTTCGGCTTGCCCTCGATCATCGCGGTGAACGACATCCGCTTGCCGCACATCGTCCCCGCCTCGATCCGCCCGGCCGCCACGTCATAGCCAACCTCGGCCACCGCCGGCTCCAGCGCCAGAATAATGCTATCGATCTTCGCCCCCAGCGCATCGGCAATCATCATCAGCGGCGCGCCGAACGCCCCGGCCTGGTCCGGCGGCAGCGCGGTCGGCGGCACCGGCGTCGGCGCCTTGCCGAAGCTCATCAGCTCGAACATGCTCTGCGGCGAGTTATAGCTCGCATAATCGATGATTTCCTGTGCCACCAGCGTATCCACCCGCCCCAACACCCCGGACATTGTCAGCGACAGCACATCGCTCGCCCAGCCCGGTTCAATCCCGGTGCCATGGAACGTCGTCCCGCCTTTTTGGCACGCCGCCTCGATCCGCGCCGCGACATCGCCGCCAGCAGCCTTCGGATACAGCAGCACGGTGGAGGCCGACGAGATCACGTTCTTGCCGGATTCCAGCAGTTTGCAAATCTCTCCCACCGGCTTGTCGAGTCCAAACTCCTCCAGCGTCATATACAGCACGCAATCGGCCTTAAGTGCGACAATGGCATCCTGATCGGTCGTCGCCTTCACCCCGAAATCCGCCACCCCGCAAATCTCGCCAAGGTCCCGGCCGTCCTTACCGGCGCTGGTCGTATAACAGCCGACGATCTCGAAATCCTTGTGCTTGTGCAGCGCCAGCGCGACCTTCTTGCCGGTAACCCCGGTCCCCCATTGAATAACGCGGATCATTTTTCTCTCCCTCAGCCAAACTTATTTGTCGGCTTATAAATATGTTGCGACTTAGCTGTACCGCCTCGCCGGCTTTAATCAAGCCTGAAGAAGCCCGCCGCCGGCGTCAGCCGTTCTACCGCATCGACCGCCAGCACATAGGCCGCCTGGGTCCAGGCCGGCCGTTCCGCCGGCCAGTCGATTTTCTCGACATCCTGCCAGCCCATCCAGAAGGCCCCGCTGGCATCGCGGCGCGCCTCCAGCAACCGCAGCAGCTCAGCCGCCGCCGCCTCGTCGCCCACCATCGCGCAGGCAATCGCCAGCTCGCAGCTCTCCGCCACCGTTACCCAGGGCTCCGCCGCCACACAGCGGCAGCCGAGCCCAGCCTCGACAAACCGGCCCCACCCGCTTCGCAAATGCGCCCGCCCTTGCGCCGTGGAATAGAGCCCCGCCAGCACCGGATAATACCAATCCATCGCAAAGCCGGATCTATCCGTCCCCGCCCTATCGAACCGTTCCGGCTTTGAGCGCAACGCCACCCCAAGCCTGCGCCGCGCCAGCGCCCAATCCGGCCGCGGCGATCCCATCCATTCGGCCAAAATCACCGCATGCCCCAGGCTGGCGTAAATACTGGCATTGCCGGCCCGCAACGAATCATCGACCGCGGTCCCGAACGCCTCCGCGCACCAGGCAAAATCCCCGTCGTCATGCTGGCAGGAAACCACCTGATCGATCGCCGCCTGCGCCACCGGCCAAAACTGGCTAACCGATTCCACCCCGCGCAACATCGCTTGATGCAAAACCGCGGTCGCGACATACGCAGTAAAATTAATATCCCGAACCTGCGCACCCGGCGCCCGCGCAATATGCACGTGATCCGCCATCGGCAGCGCGTTGCCGTATTCACTCAGAAACCCGCCATCCGCCAGCTGCCGCGCCGCCAGCGCCTGCATCCCCAGCCCCGCCGCCTCAAATTCTCCTGCAATATTCAACGCCATCACGCATTCGGCATGGTTCCACGCATCCCATGGCCCATCCTCGAACCACGGAATCCCGCCGTCCGGCAGCTGTACTTCTAAAATCCGCCGCACCGGCCCCGCCAGCCGCGTCTCGGCCGAATGCGATACCCGCAGCAGCACCGTCATAGCCGCTCGAAATAAAGCACGAGGCTCTTGCCCATCACCGGATTCAGAATCTTCTCTGCAATCTGCGTCACCGCCGGCCTTTGCATCATGTCCCACACCACCAGCCGGTGCCAGACCCGCACCGCCGGATGATCCTCCCGCCGGCTCCAGAACGCCGCCTTCAACCACCAATAAGGCGTGTGCAGCGCATGCGCATAATGCTTGCGCACAAACCGGAACCCCGCCGCGACAACCATTTTCTTCAAGGCGGCGCCATCGATAATCCGAATATGGCCACCCGGCTGATCGGCATACCCACCCTTCCCGGCAGCCAGAGACCAGCAAATCCGCTCCGGCCAGGCGCGCGGCACGCTCACCGCAAAAATCCCGCCATGCTTGATCACCCGCGCCGCCTCGGCGATCACCGCCTGCATATCCGGCACATGCTCCAGCACTTCCGAGCAGATCGCCGCATCAAACGCGCCATCTGCAAACGGCAAATGACCGGCATCGCTTTTCTGAAATTCGGCCGTCCCGTCCCCGGGCAAATCCCGCCCGCGCTCCGCCGCAATCCGCAGCGATGCATCATCCAGATCCACGCCTATCGCCTGCGCCCGAGTCAGCATCTGAATCCCATGGCAATGCCGCCCCTCGCCACAGCCGATATCCAGTACCCGGTCTCCCGGCCGCAGCCCCAGCGAGGCAATATCCGCCGTCAGCATTTCGCCGCGATCACCTGCTCCGATCGCGGAGCGATGATCTGCTCAAGCAGCAGCGTCTCATAGGCCTCGCCCACCCGGTCCCAGCCATAACGCGCCTGCACCCGCGCCAGCCCCGCCTGCGCCAGCATTGCCGCCCGCTTTGGATCGCGCAGCAGCGCATCAATCGCCCTTTGAAGTGCCACCGCATCGCCCGCCGGCACAATCACCCCGGCATCGCCCACCACCTCCGGCAGCGCCCCGCCGTCGGTTGCAATCACCGGCGTGCCGGATGCCATCGCCTCCACCACCGGCAAGCCAAACCCCTCATACAGCGAGGGCACCACGCAAATCCGCGCGCCGGCATATTCCTCGGCCATCTGCTCGCCGGACAAATCCTGCACGAACCGGACCGAAGCCCCGATCCCCAGCGTTTCCAGCAGAACCTGCGTCGGCCCCGGCCGCCTGCGCCCGACAATCACCAGCTCCAGCGCCGGCCAATCCCGCAGCAGCCCGGCAAACGCCGTCAGCAGATACCGCAGCCCCTTCAACGGCACATCCGAACTCGCCGTCGTCATAATCCGCAACCGCCCCGCCGGCCGCGGCCGCGGATAAAACACGCTCTGGTCAACGCCCAGCGGCACCACCTCAATCCGCTGCCGTGCAACCCCCATGCATGCCGCAATCTCTCCGGCGCTGACTTCCGAAACCGTCACCACCCGCGCCAGCCGCTTTGCGACGGCCTCCTGCATCGGCAAAAACCCATACCACCGCCGCGCCAGCAATCGTTTCCCCCATTTCGGTTCGCTCGCCAGCTGCATCTCCAGATCGCGCCGGATCGGATGATGGATCACCGCCGCCAGCGGCAAAATCCGTCCAATCTCCAGCAGCGCATCCCCCAGCGACTGGTTATCCAGCACCACGTCGAACTCCCCGGCATGCGCCTTCAAATAAACCGCCGCCCGCCGGCTAAAACTCCACGGCTCCATGAACTTGCCGCTGACATGGCCGAAATACTCCGCCGTATCGGTCCAGCTTTTCAAATGCCGCCAGCGCAGCGCATAGCGCCCGAGCTGCGGCTGCGCGAACAGATCCAACGACGGCAATTTCACCAGCCGCACCCCATCCGGCACCTCCGGATACGGCGGCCCCGACAAAATGCTCACATCATGCCCGCGCTTGGCCAAAGCCCGCGCAATATGGGTGGCAAAAATCCCTTGTCCGCCAACCCGCGGATCCGACCGGTAAGACAGCAGCGCCACCCGCAGCCGGGGGGGCAGGGGGGCCAAAGCCTTCGCGACGCCGAGCTCCGTCCCATCAAATTCAAGCGCGACGAAATCCGACCGGCTCAAATTTTCAGCGGCATATTTCATCAGTTTCTTTTCTGTTATCGGCCACAGCAATGTGACAATTTAAATTGTCCGTTAACCACCTTGCGAGAGCCAAGCCCGCCTGTAAAGCCAAAAATCCGCTCCAGCCGCCCCCTTGACGAACGCCTCAAGCAAAACCAAGCATCAGGCAACGTCCAAACAGTTAAACCATTCAAAGGCCATCCTCATGCGCGAAGCCGCCATCATCTCCACCGCCCGCACCGGCATCGGCAAGGCCTATCGCGGCGCCTTCAACGACACCGAAGCCCCGCAACTCGCCGCCCATGCCGTCAACGCCGCCATCGCCCGCGCCGGCATCGACCCGGCCCGCGTCGACGACCTCTATATGGGTTGCGCCAACCAATGGGGAACCCACAGCTTCAACATCGGCCGCCTGACCGTCCAGGCCTCGGTCCTGCCGGACCATGTCGGGGGCGTCTCCATTGACCGCAAATGCTCATCCGGCCTCAACGCCATCGCCTTCGCCGCCCGTGGCATCATCTGCAATGAGTTCGACATCGCCGTCGCCGCCGGCGTCGAGAGTATCTCGCTCACCGTCAACCCGCAGACCACCCATTACCGCAACCGCTCCGAATTCGTGAAAGCCCACGACCCGCACGCCTACATGGCCATGATCGAAACCGCCGAGCTGGTCGCCGACCGCTACGAAATCTCCCGGGCCGATCAGGACGCATTCTCGGCCATGAGCAACCAGCGCGCCGCCGCCGCCATCGCCGCCGGCCGCCTGGACGCCGAAATTACCCCCATCACCGTCCAAAAAGCCATCTTCGACAAAGAAGGCAAACCCGCCGGCCATGAAACGATTACCCTCGCCCAGGACGAAGGGGTTCGCGGCGACACCACCGCCGAGAAACTGGCGCTGCTGAAACCCGTTCTCAAAGACGGCCTAATCTATGCACAGGGCCGCCACATCACCGCCGGCAACGCCTCCCAGCTCTCCGACGGCGCCTCCGCGCAGGTGGTCATGGAGCGCGCCACCGCCGAAGCCGAAGGCCGCCCCATCCTGGGAATCTACCGCGGCTTCCAGGTCGCCGGCTGCAAGGCCGAAGAAATGGGCATCGGGCCCATCTATGCCATCCCCAAACTCCTCGCCCGCCACCAGCTCAGCATCAACGACATCGGCCTTTGGGAACTGAACGAAGCCTTCGCCAGCCAGGCGATCTACTGCCAGCGCACCCTCAACATCGACCCGGAAAAACTCAACGTCGACGGCGGCGGCATCGCCACCGGCCACCCCTTCGGCATGACCGGCTCCCGCCTCGTCGGCCATGCTCTCATCGAAGGCCGCCGCCGCGGCGTCCGCTACGTCGTCGTGAGCATGTGCATCGCCGGCGGCATGGGTGCGGCCGGCCTTTTCGAAATTCCATAAGCAAGTAAGCCGCTTTTTGAAGTAAATCTCGCGGCCCGATTCAGACTTCGCGGCTACGCCGCTCAGTCATCGGGACGCCCGCGGCGCTAAACTTCTGTTCATCGGGACGGGGGCGCGGGCACGCCCTGGGGCAACTTGCGCGTTCATTTGGAATTGTATAACTATGTTGGACTAAAACAGGAGCAGGGCGCTTGAGCGACAAACCCGCGGATAAAAACGCGACAGCCAAAAAAGAAATCGCCGAGGAAGATCTCTCCCAGGCCGTTCTCTATGAGATTGTCGAGGACCACATCTGCCTGATCACGCTCAACCGCCCGCATCGGCGCAACGCCATCGTGACACCGGACATGAACGTGATGCTGGCCGCGTATCTGGAAAAAGCCCAGGACGACGACCGCGTCAAAGTCATCGTCTTCAAAGCCAACGGCAGCGATTTCTGCGCCGGTGAGGATACCCGCCGCACCCCGGTGGAAGCCTTCGGCCTGAAAAAGGGCAGCCGCCTGCCGCAATCCATCCGCATGCGGGAGATGCGCAAAACCTACGAATCCATGCAGAAAGGCCTCATCTGGGGGGACAAGGTCGTCATCGCCGCCTGCCAGGGCAATGTCATGGGCCTCGGCTTCTCCTACGCCTTGGCCTGCGACATGATGGTGGCGTCCACAGACGCTAAATTCGCCCGCCGCCAGGCCCGCATCGGCTTCGCCGCCTTCGACGGCCAGATGCCGATCGCGCTGCTCAAACTCGGTCTCAACCGCGGCATGGAAATCCTGCTAACCGGCCGCACCGTCACCGCCGATGAGCTGAAAGACTGGGGCGTCGCCAACGCGATCGTCCGGCCTGAAAAGCTCGAAGCCGAAGCCATGCGCTACGCCCGCGCCGTCGCCGCTCTGGCCACGGACGGGCTGATGCTCGGCAAGCGCGCCATGCAACAATACCTGCACGGCATGGGCATGGCCGGCTACCAGAATTTTGCTTCCGTCGCCCACCCGCTCTTCACCAACCTGGTCTGGCGCGAAGACGAATACAACTTCCTCAAGGAACGCAACGCGTCGGGCAACAAGGAAGCCTGGTCCAAACTAAACAAAATCTTCTCAGACCAAGGCTTCGACTAACCCTTCACCCCGAAACCACCGACTTAACGACACGTAGCACGCGTAGGGTGGGGTGCACTTCAGCACCCCACCCATTCGCCCGCCGTCATCTCGCCAATAATGCGTGAACCCTAAAGCTCCTGCGCCACTCAGCATCGTTTGAAATCATATAAATGATTTGCGAAATAGGTAACTATTTCAGAAAATTTTCCCGCCCGCTTTCGGCCTTGCCTCCCCTCGCATCGCCCAGGCGATGGAACCCGCAATTTTCTTGATCAAAATTCGCGCTCCAATACACGCTAACATTGTTCAAGACACACAAACAAAACAAATAAGCGTGTAATCTTCCATCCACCTAACGATAAGCTACAGCACCAAAATAACGCCTCCAAAACAGCCGATCAACGTCTGGGAGTTAAAAATGAAAAGACGCGACTTTAACGTCATGTTAGGTGCCGGCCTCGCCGGCGCAGGCGCACCGCAATTGGCCACGGCGCAGACTGCTGCCGACGCCAGCCTGCTCAACACCACGCTCACGCCATT
>JAMFSE010000056.1 GCA_026225115.1 Rhodovastum atsumiense | reverse complement strand
GGCGCCCTTGATAAGATCGCCTCGGGTGGCGAATTATCCCGGCTGATGCTGGGATTGAAAGTTGTGCTGACAGGCGGCGCCGCGGTGGAAACCCTGATCTTCGACGAGGTAGATTCCGGCATCGGCGGCGCCACCGCGGCCGCGGTCGGCGAACGCCTGGCGCGCGTGGCAGAGGGGGTACAGGTCCTGGTGGTCACCCACTCCCCGCAGGTCGCAGCGCGCGGTGCGGCCCAGATGCGAGTCGCCAAGCGCGTGGACGACGAACGCGCCGTCACCCAGGTCGAAGTGCTGGACGAAGTGGAGCGCCGCGAGGAAATAGCCCGCATGCTGGCCGGCGAATTCGTCACCGACGCCGCAAGAGAGGCGGCGACGAGCCTGCTGGCGAAATGAAGGCAGGCAAGCAGTTCTTTTCTGAAGAAAAGAACCAAAAGACTTTTATTAATCTGACGCGTGCGTGTGGGACGGCCGGAGATGAATAGCGGCGACAAAAAGTATTTCGATGCGCTGATGGACAAAATCGCGGTCTCCGGTACGGCATACCATGCCAACGACGCGCCAATCATCACAGACGCCGAATACGATGCGTTGCGTCGCGAGGCCAATGCAATATTGGCCGAGCATCCGGAACTAGGCGAGGCTGCGCAAGTGCTTGAGGCTGTCGGGGCGGAACCCGCGGCGGGATTTAGGAAAGTTCGCCATTCGGAGCCGATGCTATCGCTCGACAACGCCTTCGGGCCCGAAGATTTCGCAGACTTCTGCGCAAAAATTCGCCGGTTCCTGGGCCTGGATGCAACGCCGCTGCATTTCGTGGCCGAGCCGAAAATCGACGGGCTTTCCATCTCGCTGACCTATGAGGAACATAAATTCATCCGCGCCGCCACCCGGGGCGATGGCAGCGAAGGTGAGGACGTCACGAAAAACCTGCTGACATTACAGGCGCTGCCGAGAACCTTGCCGAAAGACGCGCCGGATCAAATTGAGATTCGTGGCGAAGTCTATATGAACAAAGCGGATTTTCTGGCGCTGAACGACTCGCAGGAGCGCAAATTCGCCAACCCGCGCAATGCGGCCGCCGGCAGCCTGCGGCAGCTGGACGCCGGCATTACCGCCAAGCGCAAGCTCGCGATCTTCGCCTATGCGCAGGGAAAATCATCCACACCAGTCGCCACCACCCATTGGGGCTACTTGCAGAAACTTAAAGCTTGGGGGTTTTCGGTGAATCCGCTCTCCAGGCAGATTACCGAGGCGCAAGCGGAGGAATTTCAAACCGAAATCGGTATCGGCCGGGCGGAACTGCCCTACGATATCGACGGCGTAGTTTACAAAATAAACGATCTGGCCCTGCAGACGCGGCTCGGCTTCGTCGGCCGCGCGCCGCGCTGGGCGATTGCCTGGAAATTCCCGGCCGAGCGCGCCGTCACCACCTTGCTGGATATCGAAATTCAGGTCGGCCGCACCGGCGCGCTCACCCCGCGGGCGAAGCTGACGCCGGTGAATGTCGGCGGCGTTCTGGTGCAGCACGCGACCTTGCATAATGAGGATGAGATCAACCGCAAGGACATCCGCATCGGCGATACGGTGGAATTGCAGCGCGCCGGAGATGTCATTCCGCAAATCATCCGGCCGCTGCTGGAACTTCGGCCGAAATTCGCAAAACTCTTCAGCTTCCCGACCCATTGCCCGGTCTGCGGCAGCATCGCCGTGCGCGATACCGATGAAGCCGTGCGCCGCTGCACGGGCGGGCTGATCTGCGCGGCGCAGATCACCGAACGGCTGATCCATTTCTGCGCCCGCGGCGCCTTCGACATCGAAGGCATGGGCGATAAGACCGTGCTCGAATTCTACCACGCCGGCCTGCTGAAATCCGCCCCTGATATTTTCAAACTGCACGAGCACGAGACCGAGATTGCCGAACGCGAAGGCTGGGGCAAAACCTCGGCGGCCAAACTAAGCGCCGCGATCGAAGCCCGGAGAACGATTCCCCTGCCCCGCTTTATCTACGCGCTTGGCATAAGGCGGATTGGCGAGAATAACGCCAAATTGCTGGCCCGGCATTACGGGTCCTATGAGAATTGGCGGGCGAGCATGGAGGCTGCGACCGAAATAGGCTCGGATGCCCGGCTCGAACTCGGCTCGATCTCCGGCATCGGCCTGACGATCGCGACCGACCTCGCAGCCTTCTTTAGCGAGCAGCATAATCTGGACACGGTGGATGCGCTTTTGCAGCATCTCACCATCACCGACGCGCAAACCAGCGGCGCTACCGCTTCGCCGCTTAGCGGGAAAACCATCGTCTTCACCGGCACCTTGGCGACGCTGGCGCGGCCCGAGGCAAAGGCGAAGGCGGAATCACTTGGCGCCAAGGTGACCGAATCCGTCTCCAAGAAAACCGATTACGTGGTGGTCGGAACCGATGCGGGATCGAAGGCCGTAAAGGCGGCCGAGTTAGGGCTGACTGTTCTGACGGAAGCGCAGTTTAGGGAGTTGGCAGGAATTTAATCGCGCTTCCCAAGCAAAGATTTGGGCAACATAAAAAAGAGGAAACCATGAATAATCCAGAAAATTACGTTTTCATGCATGGCGGCGGCCAGGGCGGCTGGGTATGGGACGAAACCATCGAAGCTTTGAAAATCCAAACCAACGGCACCTTCGGCCGGGCACTGGCACTCGATGCGCCGGGATGCGGCGCCAAGCGCGGACGGCAGACTGACGCGTTAAAAATCGCCGATGTGGCGCAAGAACTAGTCGCTGATATCGAAGCTGCTGGGTTGGAAGATGTTATCCTGGTCGGACACTCTCAGGCCGGCCAGGTGCTGCCGTTAATGGCAGCGTTAAACCCGTCGCTGTTCAAACGCCTCGTCTATGTCTCCTGCCTGGCGCCCGCCGCTGGTCAGGGCGTTTTCCAAATGATGGGCAACGGCGTCCATGGCAGCGACGAAAACGAAATCGGCTGGCCGGCCGATCCGGCCACCACCACCCCGGCCGAACGCTTCGCCTTGATGTTCTGCAACGATATGACAATGGACGAGACCACCGCTTTCTCCGCAAAACTCGGAAAAGACGCCTGGCCACCGCAGGTCTACACCGAAACCGACTGGCGCTACGACCACCTTGGCGCCATCCCTTCAACCTATGTCATTTGCCTTCAGGACATGTCCCTTCCCGCCGCATGGCAGGGGCGATTCGCGAAACGTTTTGGGGTTGGACGAGAAATTCGCGTTGATGCCGGGCATCAGGTTATGAACACGAGGCCGCATAGTCTGGCCGAACTGTTGCGTGGCGAGGCAAGCCTAACGCTCTAAATTTCGTTAAGGATAGTAACTTTCCCTTAGGCGATAACGAAACCATTATTGCGCGGGAAACCAGTTGCCAGTACGTTACAAATCAAACATATAAAAAGGGTTCAAGATGCGCCGGCTTGTTACAATCACCGTCCTTTTTGCCACGACCTTATTTTGCAGCGGTTGCGCATTCACGACGGCCTCGATCGATATTCCATATCAGTCACTTTCCACCGCTTCGCCGGTAGCGGGAGCAAGCAATATCAGCGTGACTGTCACCACAGTGGATGATCGCTCTGAAAATCGCGACCGTGTTGGCTCGAAGAGAAACGGATACGGCATGGAGACGGCGCCCATTGTGGCGACGAATGATATTCCTACGACGATTACTGCCGCTTCAGCAGGAATTGACGGAACGAGGGTTTAAAATGGGAGCGGGGGTCTCCCTGCAGATTCAACTGGTCCAATTTTACAATGATTTTAAAGCCGGCTTTTTCTCCGGCGACGCCGATTCCGGTGTGGCTTTCAACGTCAGAGTTGCGTCAGCCAGCGGCGTCTTAGTTTATTCCAACTATTACGAAGGCACCGGTAAAGACCCCAATATCCAGCTCGCGGATGGCTCGAACGCGCAGGTTGCACTGACCAAAGCATTTCAGCAAGCGGTTGCCAGTGCGGTTGACGATCCAGTCTTCGTTAGAACCCTGCTAACCGCAGGTGGTCCAGCAGCTGGGGCGGCGGCGGCGGCGGCAGCAAATTGAAATCGAATTTCCTGAAGCGCATTGTAACCTGACCAATATCCGCCATCTCCTGAAGGCAAACAGGAGTTGACCGATGTCCGACCACAGCGCTTCCCCGCTGCTGCAGCCCTACACGCTCGGCGACATGTCCCTGCCCAACCGGGTCGTCATGTGCCCGCTGACGCGGAGCCGCTCAAGCGATGACGGCGTGCCGCCTGATTTCGCGGCGGATTACTACGCGCAACGCGCAACCGCCGGGCTCATTATCAGCGAGGCGACGAACATCTCGTCGCAGGCGCGGGGCTATGCGTTAACGCCCGGGATATGGACCGGCGCCCAGGTTGAATCCTGGCAGCGTGTTACCCGCGCCGTGCATAATCGCGGCGGCCATATGTTTCTGCAGCTTTGGCATACCGGTAGGATTTCGCACCCCGATCTGCAAAACGGCGCGCTCCCGGTAGCACCCTCGGCCATCAAACCCACCGGACAGGCTTTCACCAAGGACGGCTTGAAGGACCATGTGACGCCGCGCGCATTGGAGACCGATGAAATCCCCGCAATTGTGGAAGACTACCGGCATGCGGCGCAATGCGCGATGGATGCAGGGTTCGACGGCGTCGAAATCCATTCCGCGAATAATTATCTGCTGGAACAATTCATCCGCGACAGCACCAATCATCGCACCGATCGCTACGGCGGAACAATTGAAAACCGTCTCCGCTTTCCGCTTGAAGTCGTGCAAGCGGTCACCGGCGTCTGGGGCGGTGGCAGCAGGGTCGGCATCCGAATTTCACCGGCGACAACCATGCCCGGCGAGACGCCGCTCGACTCCAGCGTCATGGAAACCTACGGCACCTATGTCGATGCACTCTCCGCCGCGGGATTGCTTTATCTGCATGATATCGAAGGCGTGACACAGCTTTCGCGCGACCCTTCCGGCGTCGATTTTCTGGCGTTACGCAAGCGCTTCTCCGGCGCCTATATCGCCAACAACCAGTACACGCGGAAACTTGCGGAAGAAACGCTAGCAGCTGGCAAAGCCGATATGTTCAGCTTTGGACGGCCCTTTATTGCCAATCCCGATCTCGTGGACCGCATGCGCAGCGGCGCGCCTCTGGCGGAAGCGCCGAAAGAATATTGGTACGGCGGCGGCACTGTCGGATATTCCGACTGGCCCGGAATGAACGGCCAGATAAGAATCGAACCGTAAGTGCGTACCGTCATTGCGAGCGCAACGAAGCAATCCATCTTTGTGAGAACCTGAAGGAAGATGGATGCTTCGGCGGCTGCGCCGCCTCGCAATGACGGGTGTATTAACGGCTGGTTAGCCGAAACTCGATCCGCCGGTTCTGTGCATAATCGGCGGCCTTATTCCCCGTGGCGATCGGGGCGGCGGACCCATTGGCAGTCGCGGCAATGCGATCGGCCGGCACCCCATATTTGATCAGCAGATCCAGCACCGCGAGCGAGCGGGCGGCGGAAAGGTCGAAGTTGGAATGATAAGGGCCGCCGGTAATCGGCTGCGAATCCGCATAGCCGTCCACTGAAAGCACCCAGTTGATATTCGGCGGAATTTTGGCGGCGATCTGCGTGATTGCCTTGGCGACATCCGCAATCTCCGCCTGGCCGGCCGGGGTGAGCTTGGCTTCATCGACGGGGAACAACACGTCGCTTTCAAACACAAAGCGATCGCCGACGATTTTGATGTTCGGATTATTCGCGAGGATGGCGCGCAGCGTGCCGAAAAACTCGCTGCGATAGGCTTGCAATTCCTCAACCTTGCGGGCCAGCGCTTCATTCAGCTGCTTGCCAAGATCGACGATCTGCACATTATCCTTCGCATCGGCCGCCTGTGCCGCGTCCAGCGCCTGCGCCAGCATTTCCATCTGCAGCCGCAGCGCCGCCAGCTGCTGGTTCAGCAAATCCACCTCGTTCAACGCCGCCTGGGAAACCTGCGTCTGCGCGGCGAGCTTGGACTGGCTGTCGCTCAACTGCTGCTGCAGGGTTGGCCCATTCGTGTTGGCATTCGCCTGCGCCTGGTTGGCAAGCTGCGCCTGCAGCGCGTTGATCCTGGCGCCCGTCGATTTTGACTGCGCTTCCGCATCCGATAACTGCTCCTGCAAGCCCTGGCTCTGCGTGGTCAGCGCCGCAATGCTGCCATTGGCGGTAGCCAACTGCTGGGTCAGCGCCGCATTCGCGGATTTCGCCTGCGCCAGCTGCGCATTCAGGGCCGCCAACTCCTGCGACAGCGATGCCGAATTGGACTTCTCCAGCGACAGAGCCGAAGAAAGCTCGGCAATCTGATCGCGCAACTGGCTGATGGTGTTATCGCTGCCTGTCAGTGCCGAAGACAGAAACGCCTCCGCCAGCACAAATACCAGCAGCACGAAAATGGTGACCATGAGCAAAGTGGAAAGCGCGTCCACATAGCCCGGCCAGGCATCCAGCCCATTTTCCCGCCGGCGTTTCAGCGCCATGAGTGGTCCCCCGCGGGCCTCGCGGGCCCCGCAGGTCTCGCGGGCCCCGCAGGTCTCGCGGGCCTCGTAGGCCTCATCGGCGGTCTTCGTTCACCGCGGCAATCGTGCGGGTGAGCACTTTCAAATCGCTGCGCAATTCCGAGGTGAATTGCGCCCGGCCCTGCTCGGCCTCGTTGATCATCCGGTTTAGAGCCAATTCGATATTCCGCAGATGGGCGCGGGAAATATCGTCCTGGTTATCATCGCGTGCATTCGCCAGCCGGTTTAGCACCGGGCCCATCGCCACCTGCGCCTCCGCCAGTTTCGCCATCAGCTGCTGGTTGGTTCGCAGAGTATCGGAAAGGTTTCCCATGCGCTCGGCCAGGCTCTGCAGCGTGACATTGGACTGTGCTCGCGCATCCTCACCACGAGCCAGCACGCGCTGCAGCGCCTCCATATTCTCGGCGGTCTGTTCCATCAGCGCCTGCATATAGACCGGCATCGAGGCTTCGCCGTCGCCACCCAGCACGCCGGTGGAAAGCCGCGTCAGCCCCGCCAGCCATTCTTCCAGCTCATTGAAAAACCGGTTCATCGCCTGGCCGGCGGTCAGATCCAGAAAGCCCAGAATCAACGCCCCGGACAGGCCGAACATCGAGGAGGAAAACGCCGTGCCCATGCCCGCCAGCGGTCCCGCCAGCCCGGATTTCAGCTGCGCGAACATCGCATTCACATCGCCGCCGGTAAGGCTCATGCCGTTGATCACCGCGGCGACCGAGGAGACGGTGTGCAGCAATCCCCAGAACGTGCCGAGCAGGCCGAGGAAAATCATCACGCCGGTGACGTAGCGGGAAAGCTCGCGGGATTCGTCCAGCCGCGAGGCGATGCCGTCCAGCAACGTGCGCATCGCAGTACCGGACAGGGTGATGCGGCGCTCGCCATCCGCCCTGCCCTGCAGCATGCGGGCCATCGGCGCCAGCAGCACCGGCGGTGTTGCCTGCTGCAGCGGCTGTCTTGTGCGGCGGAAATGCTCAACCCAGACCACCTCCGGATACAGCCGCAGCACCTGACGCAAATTCCAAAAAACGCCAAACAACTCGACAATCATGATGACAGAGTTGATCAGCGGATTGGCCATGTAGAACCGCGCCAACTGCGGCGAGATCAGCGCCGCAGTGCCATACACCAGCACCAGGAATATCAGCATCCGGACCAGAAAATTCGTCGGCTTGGTCATGGCGCTCCGGAGATCTGCGCAACATTCGGGTTTTTGCCGGCGCCGTCGGCGCGCGCAACAATGCTGGCCGAGGGAATGCCGCAAGCCATCAGCGCGTCCCGCAGCGCAAAGGCCCGCGCCATCGACAGCCGGGGTGCCGCCGAAGGATCCGACGGATCGGCAGCGGCATAAGCGTCAATGGTAATCGGACCACTCGGCGCCGTGTCGGTGCAAAACGGTTTTAATTGCGCAATGATGCCGGGCGGCAGGTCTGAACCACCGGCCGCAAAAGTTACCGCAGCACGCGCCGGCGCTTTGGGTAGCGCCGGTTTTGGAATGACCGGTCTGGCGACGGCCGGCTGAGCCTGCGGCGCCGCGGGGACGGTTTGTGGAGCTGGCGTTACGGGCGGCGCAACCGGTGTTTTCGGAATGGCGCGGGAACTGGCCAGCACGGTCGTGGCGGGCTTCACCACAACATGCTTGTGGACCACCGGGCGGTAGGTAACCCGGCTTGGCGCCTGCCGGATCTCCGGCGGCGCAGTGACGGTTACCGGCGGAATACCCGCAAGCTGATCCAACGCCGCCTGGTTGATCATCACCTGCGCGCTGGCGGCGATCGGCGGGAAGAACAATGCCAGGGCAAAAAATACGGGCTTCACCAGGGGAGCTTACATTAAGCCGCCGTGGTTACTCAATGCGCCGTTTTAGGCTTTGGCCGCCGCCAGACCGTCCACGACAACCTCAAGCAGTTTCGCATGCAAATGCGGATTGGCCGCCACAATCGTATCCGCAACAATATCCTTGCCCTCGGAATCCGTCGCATAGCCGCCGGCCTCGCGCACAATCAACATACCCGCCGCAATATCCCAGGGCTTGATGCCGACTTCCCAATATCCATCATACCGCCCGGCCGCCGTCCAGGCCAGATCCAACGCCGCCGAGCCAAACCGGCGAATGCCGGCAACCTGCGGCATCAGCGTGCTCATCGTCCGGGCAAACGCCAAACGGCTCGCGCCACTCGCGGCCGCAAACGGAATACCCGTCGCGAATACCGCATCCTTTAACTCCCGCCGGGCAGAAACGCGCAGTCGCTTATCGTTCAAATAAGCGCCAACCCCCTTCTCCGCCCAGAACATCTCATTATTCACAGGCGAGTAAACCACCGCCGCCGCAACCTCGCACCCGCCCTCCGGCAACCGCTTTTCAAGCCCAATCGAAATTGCCCAATGCGGAATCCCATGCAGAAAATTGGTCGTCCCATCCAACGGATCCACCACCCAGCGCCAGGACCATTTCTCCGACCCGCTAGCCCCGCTCTCCTCCATCAGCATCCCATAACCAGGCCGCGCTTTCTCCAAATCCTCCCGCAAACTGGCTTCGGCCCGAAGGTCGGCTTGGCTGACAAAATCCCCAGGCCCTTTAACGCTAACCTGAAGATTTTCCACCTCATTGAAGTCGCGCAACAGACGCTTCGCCGCCTTTTGCGCGGCGGCATGCATCACAGTCATATGCGCGGAAAGACGTGGCATCATGGGGCGGGCTCCTAGAGTTAAGTAAGGCCAGGGGACGCTGTCCCCTGGACCCCTGCCAAAGGCTGAGCCTTTGGAATCAATTTCAAAGCTATCTCCGAGGGGGTCTGGGGTTTCCGCTGGAAACCCCAGACCCCCTCGGAGATAGCTTTGAGTCGCGGGTTCTAAGGGCTCCGCCCTTAGCGGGGTCGAGGGGCAGAGCCCCGCGCCTTCCTTAATTCTTCGCCCGCTCCACGTAGCTACCATCTTCCGTGCGTACGACAACGCGTTCGCCGGCTTCGATGAAGGGGGGGACTAGGGTTTTCACACCGTTCGAGAGTTTTGCCGGTTTGTAGCTGCTGGACGCGGTTTGGCCTTTGACGACGGGGTCGGCTTCGACGATTTCCAGGGTGACGTGGGGTGGGAGAGTGATGCCGACGGGGTCGCCTTCGACCAGCGCAACGGAGACGGCCATGTTATCCTGCAGGAAGGGGGCGGAATCGCCCAGGATGGCAACGGGGACCATGAATTGTTCGTAGGTTTCGCCG
>JAMFSE010000055.1 GCA_026225115.1 Rhodovastum atsumiense | reverse complement strand
GACGACACAGCCGGCGGCGGCGGCGCGCGGGGCGTGGATGGCCGAGACCGAGGCGCCGGGCGAGAATAGAGCGATGTCCCAGCCGGTGAAGTCGAATTTTTCGAGATTTTTGACGGTCAGGATGCGGTCTTCGCCATAGGAGACCTGGGCGCCGGCGGAACGGCCGGAGGCAAGGGCTGCAACCTCGGAGATGGGGAAATGGCGCTCGGACAGGGTTTTGAGGATTTCCCTCCCAACGGCACCGGTGGCACCCACAACCGCGACCCTGAACGACATGACGGCAATTCTCCCATAGTTTGCGTATAAAACGAGCGGACGGGGTAGAGCGAAAGGGGCAGCGAGGCAAGGTGAATTGCGATAACCCTGCCTTGCTCTGATGGGTAGGGTCTGGCAGCTTTGCGGCTGATGGATGGGGGAAAATGCCATGGATGACCTGCTGTTGACGGCATCTGAGGGGGCGGTGCGGACCCTGATTCTGAACCGGCCGAGCCGGTTGAACCCACTGTCCATTGAGATGATGGCGGCGCTGAACGCGGCATTTCAGGATATCGAGCAAGACGACAGCGTTCGTGCCGTGCTGCTGACCGGCGCCGGGCCGGGGTTTTCGGCGGGGGCGGATCTGGGCATGCAGGTCAGTGGTCCGTTGGATTTGGGAAATATAATCGATGCTTATTATAACCCGTTGGTAAGACGCATGCGGGCGTTGCCGAAGCCGATTGTGTGCGCGGTGAACGGGGTGGCGGCCGGGGCGGGCATGAACCTGGCGCTGGCCGCCGATATTGTGGTGGCGGGCAGGGATGCCAGTTTTGCCGTGGCGTTTATTCGCATCGGGCTGAGCCCGGATGCCGGTGGCACTTATTTTCTGCCAAGGCTGGCGGGCGATGCGCGGGCGCGGGCGCTGGCGATGCTGGGCGAGACCATCAGCGCCGAGACGGCCGAGGCCTACGGGCTGATATGGAAGATTTTCGATGCCGAAATGCTGATGACAGAGGCGTTGACGATCGCAACAAACCTTGCCGCCAAACCGGCGCAGGCCATTGCGGCGATGAAGGCGGCGTTTAACGCCTCGGCGAGCAATACGCTGGATCAGCAGCTGGATCTGGAACGCGATATTCAACGGCGGCTGGGGAAGACGGCGGATTTTTTTGAAGGCGTAGCGGCGTTTATGGAAAAACGGCCGGCGGTGTTTGGCGGGAAGCCGGGTTGAAGCGGCGCGATATTTTCGCGTTATGAGCGATGTCGTTATCGCGGCGGAAAAACTCAATGTTGTGTTTGATACAGGCGATCAGCCGGTGGTGGCGCTTTCGGATGTCGATCTTACCGTCGAGCGGGGGGATTTTGTTTCGCTGATTGGGCCTTCGGGCTGCGGCAAGACGACGTTGTTGCGGGCGATTGCGGATTTGGTGCCGCTGAGTTCGGGGAAATTGAGTGTTAATGGGGTGAGTCCGGATGCGGCGCGGCGCAACAGGGCTTATGGCTATGTGTTTCAAGCGCCGGCGTTGTTTGCCTGGCGGAACGTGGTGCGCAATGTGACCTTGCCTTTGGAGTTGATGGGCATGGCAAAGGCGGAGCGGGAGCGACGCGCTGCCGAGAATTTGGCACTGCTGGGGCTGAGGGGCTTCGGCAAGAAATTTCCCTGGCAGCTTTCAGGCGGCATGCAGCAGCGGGTTTCCATTGCGCGGGCGTTGAGTTTTAAGCCCGATTTGCTGTTGATGGATGAGCCCTTTGGCGCGCTGGATGAAATTACCAGGGATAATTTGAACCTGCATGTGCATAGTCTGTGGCGGCAGACCGGGCTTACATCGGTTTTCGTGACACATTCCATTCCGGAGGCGGTGTTTCTCTCGACGCGGATCGTGGTGATGTCGGCAAGGCCGGGGCGGGTGCTGCGGGTGATTGAGAGCGGGCTGCCGGCGGACCGGAATTTGGAGATGCGGGACACGCCGGAATTTTTGCGCGTGACGCAAGCGGTACGTGAGGCGCTGCGGGACGGGCATAGCTATGAATAAAATAATTCCGGTTGCGAGTGTTTTGGTCGGGTTGTTGCTGGTTTGGTATATCGCGGCGTATTTTTTGAATGCGCCGCAGGCGATCGCGCTGATGGACCCGGACGATGCGCGCAATTTCTGGCTTGTGGTTCAAGCGGCGTTCTCGATGGACCGGCCGGTGTTGCCGACGCCAGATCAGATCGTTTTTTCGCTCGCGGATAGTATTTTCGACTATCCATTGAATTCTCCGCGTAATTTTCTGTTGCAGACAATGTATACAGCCGGGACGGCGTTGGCGGGACTGGCTATTGGCACGTTGGCGGGCATTTTATTTGCGGTAGGCATCGTCCATTCGCGGGTGCTGGATCGGTCGCTGATGCCGTGGCTGATTGCCAGTCAGACGATACCGGTTTTGGCGATTGCGCCGATGGTGGTGGTGGCGCTGGGGAATGTTGGGTTTACCGGGCTGGTGCCGAAAGCGGCTATTGTTGGCTATTTGAGTTTTTTTCCGATCGTGATTGGCATGGTGAAGGGGCTGAGGTCGCCGGAGGTGATGCAGCTTGATCTGATGCGGACCTATCATGCGAGCCAGGCGCAGGTGTTTTGGAAATTGCGCTGGCCGGTTTCACTGGCGTTTCTATTTCCGGGTTTGAAGGTAGCGGTGGCGTTGTCTGTGACCGGGGCGATTGTGGCGGAGCTGCCAACCGGGGCGCAGTTCGGCCTGGGGGCGCGGTTGTTGGCGGGCAGCTATTATGGCCAGACAATGATGATGTGGGGGGCGTTGGTTCTGGCGTCCTTGCTGGCTCTGTCGCTTATTGGGCTGGTACGGCTGGGGGAGGCGGGGCTGGTTTACCGGCGGGGCGGCCGGCTTTGAGGGACGGGGCATATTGCTGGTGGCTGGGCCTAGCTGCGCTGGGTTTGGGGATGGCGGCGCGGTGGTGCCTGGCTGGCGCGGTGGTTTTGGTTGTGGTTCTTGGGATGCTTGCATTTGGGTGCAGCGTTGCGGCGCTGGTGTTTTTTGCCAGGCGCGAGCGGCTGATGGAGCGCCTGGCGTCGCCGGTGCTGTTTGGGTTCACGCTCATCTGGCTGTGGGAAATGATGGTGGTCGGGTTGCATGTACCGTTCATATTGCTGCCGCCGCCTTCGGCCATAGCTCGCGCCTTTGTTGTTAATATCTCGATGCTGGCGATGGATTTCGACCAGACCTATTTGCATGCCGTGCTGGCGGGGTATGCGGTTGGATGCGGCGGAGGGTTTTTGCTGGCGCTGGCGATCGACCGGTCGCCTTTTTTGCAGCGAGGCCTGATGCCTTTTGCCAATATGGTGAGCGCGATGCCGGTGGTCGGCATCGCGCCTATCATGATCATGTGGTTTGGATTTGATTGGCCCTCCAAAGCCGCAGTTGTGGCTTTGATGACGGTGTTTCCGATGCTGGTTAATACTGCTGCCGGCTTGGCTGCTGCAGGGGCAATGGAGTGGGATTTGATGTGCTGCTATGGCGCCGGCTATTGGCAGATTTTGATAAAACTTCGGCTGCCGGCGGCGATGCCGATGATATTTAATGCGCTGAAGTTGAATTCGACGCTGGCACTGATTGGGGCGGTGGTGGCGGAATTTTTTGGAACGCCGACCCGCGGCATGGGATTTCGAATTTCGACGGAATCCGCCAGGATGAATCTGGATATTGTTTGGGCGACAATTACCGTTGCCGCTTTGGCAGGGTCGATAAGCTTTGGGTTGATTGCTTTGCTGGAGCGCAAGGTGACGTTCTGGCATCCATCTTTTCACCGGCGAAATTCATCATCATAAAAGGAGTTGGCATAATGAAGCGATTTTTCCTTTGTTGCGTGGCGGGCTGCCTGGCGGCATTTTCGTTGAATATGGATGTTGCGCAGGCCAATGATAATTTAACCTTGCAGTTGAAATGGGTGACGCAGGCGCAGTTCGCCGGTTATTATGTTGCTTTGGCCAAGGGGTATTATAGCCAGGAGCATTTGAACGTGACGATCAAGCCCGGCGGGCCGGATGTTAATCCTGACCAGGTGCTGGCAGGCGGTGGCGCGGATGTTGTGATCGACTGGATGCCATCGGCGCTTGCGGCCCGCGAGAAGGGGCTTGATATCGTCAATATCGCGCAGGTGTATCAGCAGTCCGGTATGGAACTGACCTGCCGTAAGGATAGCGGTATTAAAACGCCGGCGGATTTTAAAGGAAAGACGCTGGGGGTTTGGTTTTCGGGCAATGAATATCCGTTTCTGTCTTGGATGGCGAAGCTTGGTTACAGCACGGAGGGCGATCATCCGGATGTGACTGTGTTGAAACAGGGATTTAACGTCGATCCGCTGTTGCAGAAACAGGCGTCCTGCATTTCGACCATGACCTATAATGAGTACTGGCAGTTGATCGAGGCTGGGATGAAGCCGTCGCAATTGATCGTGTTCAAATATCAGGCCGAAGGGGTCGCAACGCTGGAGGACGGGCTGTATGTTAAAGCCAGCGCGCTTGCCGACCCGGCGATGGTGGTGAAGCTTGCAAGGTTTTTGAAAGCTTCAAAGGAAGGCTGGGATTATGCCGATGCGCATCAGGCCGAGACGGTGAAAATATTGCTGGGCTATGATAGCGCAGGCGTGCTGACTGAGCAGCATCAGGCCACCATGATCCGGGAGGTGGCCAAGCTGATTCCAGGGGCCGGCGGTTGGGGGTATTTGGAGCCGGCGGCCTACAACCAGACGGTCTCCGAGCTGCTGTCGACGAAGGCGACACCGGTTATCAGCAAGGCCCCCGTGGGTGCCTATAGCTACGTGGTGTGGGACAAGGCGTTCAAGAACTAGGATGCAGGGCGCCGGCGCGCCAACTATGAGGCGCGCCGGTAAGAGAATAAATGGGCGCTCCCCGGAACCTGGGACAAGGAGCTAGGCCTGGGCGCGGGATTCCCCGCATCGGGCACATGATATTGTGTGGAGCAGGTTTCTGCAGCGGCAAGATTTGCACATCCATGTCATGATGAGGTCCCTAAGTAGGCCAGTAAGAAAGTTAGTAAAAATAACATTTTGATTGTATTACTTGCATCAATGTTGCGTTTATGTCAAGGTTATCCGAAGTCAAAGTTGTCGCGTTTAATATACAGCTGTTTGATCGCGTTGCACTGGCATCATCTTCAGTTTTATTTCATGCCGAAAAATGCTGAAGCCATGACTCAGTCGTAGTATTCGGTCGTGTAATAATCCGAATGAACTCGCTGAAGGAAATACAAATGACTCTAAATATTACTGCGGATTATGCGATACGGCGGATTGAACATGCCGGGGCGACGCTGCGGTGCTTGCGGATTCGGTCGCCCTCGACATTGCTGGCGCGGGGGCGGATTGAAATTGTGCAGGAGGCCGGGGTGGACATGGCGGCGGACCGGATGCGGCTCGCTTATCCCGTGCCGTCGGCGCGAGATGTGTCTTTGATGGACGAAGCGTTATCCTGGATCTGGTTGATTCCGAATCAGGTCAAACGGCGCGTTGTTTCGATGCGATCGCAGTTTCATCCGTATCAGGAGAAGAACATCATCTCATGGCGGCGGTGCGGCGAGCTTATCGGTGCGGACCATAAGACGGCCAGGGCCTGGCACGGACAGGCGATTGGGGTGATTACGCTGGCATTGCGCGGGACCGAGATTAAGTCGCCTTCGGGGTGTAATATTGTCCCGGACCATGTCCAGCTGCATTGGCTGGACGGCTGAACTGGCCGATACAAGTCGGTTGGAGCAAAATTTGATACCAAAAAAATTGTGTAATAACAGTATGTTAATAACAAACTACAATTTTATCATTCCGGATCAATAAATATGTTGCCCAGCTCCCCAAAAAACTATATATATTTTTGTATGATATCGCTTCGTGTGCGCAGTGACTGCTGCAGTGCTCAGTTAGATTCCGAAGCTATTTAAAGTAAATCCAAATCAGTTCAATTTTTTGGTGCCGGGTTATTGGCCAATGCAGATTGGCCAGGCTTACGGGACAATTGTTGGGGTAGCGTTAGCGGATAAGAAAAGGGTTGGCGAATTTTGGATGAGTCTAATCCGAACGTTTTTAAGTTGCCTGCGGTTCGTTCGGAATTACTTGAGAAAATTGGTCAGTTCGCGCCGCATCTGCTGGTTCTGCTGGAAGGGCCGCAGGTTGATCCGTGCCTCTTGCCGTTAAGTGAAAAAACCACCGGTGAGTTGATCCAATTGTTGGAATTCGGCTGGCTCCCGTCTGAGGTGGCGACGATATGGGGGGTTGAACGGGCGCAGTTGTTGCGTTGGGTTGCAGCCGACAGCGGACGCGCGGCGAAAGCCAAATTAGCGCGTAAAGGCCAGGCTGAGATGTGGGACCGGGTCGCTTTTGCCATTGGTCTATTTGCGCCGAGCGATCGGGTGGAGATGGTTCGGGCGAAGCTGTTGATGGATCATTGTAAATGGCGCTCCAGCATGTATAGCCCGGATGAATATGTGAAGCGGCTGGCTGTTAAGAGTACCCGCGTGGATAAGGATGCGCGTGAGCTGACAACGGCTGAGCTGCAGATTATTGCGCAAGGCGGAGATCTTCCCGGCGGGCTGTGAGATGGCACGTTTGGACCAATTCAGAAATTTACGATTTCAGGGAAGATTATGAACCCAAACTTGCTCCACGTGGTTACTTGCATCTCCAATCCGCTGCGTTGGGCAAGCCGGGTTGCGCTGTATCGGGATTTTGAGCGACACATGGTCGAGAGCGGCGTTCGCCTGACGGTTGTCGAGTGCGCGCTGGGTCAGCGGCCGTTTGAGCTTGACGGTAATCAGCTGGTTGATTTTGTTGGGGTCAGGCATTCCACATTTACGTTCAACAAAGAATGCCTATTGAATATCGGGATACAGGATTTGGTGCGTCGTAACCCCGATGCGCAGTATATAGCACTTCTGGACGCCGATATCCGGTTTCGGAATCCAAGCTGGGCGGTTGAGACCGTGCATGCGCTGCAGCGGTTTGAAGTGGTTCAGGCCTGGGTGGATTGTTATGATCTGGGGCCGCAGGATCAGCATCTTGAGCTGCACCGATCTTTTGGCAGGATCTGGCAGGATCAACAGCCGATTATGCAGGGGCCGAATGCCGGGCAGGGACCATACCGCTTCGGGCACCCTGGTTATGCATGGGCGTGGCGGCGCAGCGCCTTGGCGGCGGTTGGGCTTCTGCCTGAGACCGCGGTGCTTGGCGCCGCCGACCATCACATGGCGATGGGGTTGGTCGGGCGGGTGGCGGATTCCATTCCGGGCAATCTCGAGGCTGGCTATGCGGCACCGTTGCTGAAGTGGCAGCATCGCGCGGCGCGGCTGGGGATGAATCTTGGCGCGGTTCCGGGTACTATCGAGCATAGGTTTCATGGGTCGAAGCAGAAGCGCCGTTATGTTGAGCGCTGGGATATTCTGCATAAATGGAAATTTGATCCGCAGGCCGATCTGATCAAGAATGAATTCGGCGTTGTGGAGCTGGCGGGTAATAAGCCCGGTTTGCGCAGGGATATTGAACGCTATTTCTCGGAGCGGGATGAAGACGCGAATTCGATTTGAGATGAGGTTTGCGTGGCAGTTTCCCGCGAAGAGGCGGCGCGGCTTTTACTTGAACGTGAAGAATCGCTTTCCTCCTACGCCGCCTACTGCCGGATGGCGGTAGGCCGGCGGAATCAGAAGCCGGCCGCGCATCATGAGCTGATCACCAATGCGATCGACGGGGTGCTGACGGGAACGGCGCCACCGCGGTTGCTGGTGATTATGCCTCCGGGCTCGGCCAAGACGACTTATGGGAGTTTGCTGTTTCCGGGGTATTTTTTTGCGAAAATGCCGAAAGGATTGCTAGTCGGCGCATCGCATACACAAGACCGAGCGGATGAGTTTTCCCTGGCGGCAATGGAGTTTGCGCGCGAGAACCAGGCGGCGCTTGGCTATGAAATAGGCGGGCCCTCGGCCCGTGAAGCTGCGCGGGCCTGGGGAACGTCTGAGGGTGGCAGTTACCGGGCGGTGGGCGCCGGCAGGAAGATTGCCGGGCAGCGGATGGATTTTGTTTTTGCCGATGATCTGGTCGGCAGTTCCGAGGATGTGGAGAAGCGCGAGCAGCGCGAGAAATTATGGCGCTGGTTCTGGACCGATCTTCGGACGCGGCTGCGGCCGGGCGGGCGGATCGTGCTGATGATGACGCGTTGGCATGAAGATGATCTTGCGGGCAGATTGTTGAAAGTTGCGAGGCCTGGAGAATGGTGTGTTTTGCACATCAAGGCGGAAGCCGGGGAAGATGATTTATTAGGGCGCAAGCCCGGTGAAATGCTTTGGGACCGCGATCCGAGCTACGCCTATGCAGACGAATTGCGGGTTATCAAGGCGGAGCATGAAGCATCGGGCCAGATGGCGGTTTGGGAGTCTCTGTATCAGGGCAATCCGATTGCGCCGGGCGGCAATTTATTCCGTATCGAGAATATCGGGTTTGTGGAAGCCGAGCCGGCTGGGCTTAATTGGGTGCGGGCCTGGGATCTGGCGGCGAGCGACGGCAAGGGTGATTTTACGGCCGGGCTGAGACTGGGGATTGCACCGGGCAAGCAGCTTATCGTCGGTGATGTCGTGCGGCTGCGGGGCGGCCCTGATGAGGTTGTGCGTGTAATTAAGGCAACCGCACAGCGTGATGGGGTAAAGACCATTGTTGCGCTGCCGCAGGACCCTGGCCAGGCGGGCAAGGCGCAGATCGCGTTTCTGACGCGCGAGCTTATGGGGTTTAATGTGAAGGCGTCGCCGGAGCATGGGGATAAGGTTTCGCGTGCAATGGTTGCGGCGACGCAGGTCAATGTCGGCAATATTTCGATAGTGCGGAATATGCATTGGAACGCGGCGCTGCTGGATGAGTTGGCGGCGTTTCCCAAGGGGACTTATGACGACCAGGTCGACGCCCTTTGCCGTGCGATTGCCGAGATTGTGGAGACTGCCAAGCCTGCCAGGACTTTAACATTCCACCATTTGGCGAGGTAGTGAATTGGATTCTCAAACATTATGCGAAGGGATGGGTCTGAGTGACCCGGATTATCCCCCGCGCGTGGCGCGGTTGCGGTTCTTAACGAAGGTACGGGACGGCAGACTTTACGACCATATTCCTTATGCTTTTTCGGAAGAGCGAAACGGCAATGGGGAGTATATTCCGCTTTCCAAGCGGCGGCCCTCGGTGCGCACAGGGATCTGCAGGGTTGTTGTGGAGGATTCTGTCGCCTTGCTTTTCGGTGAGGGACGCTTTCCGATGGTGGAAGCGCCGACGCCGGAATTGCGCTCGATTATCAAAGAACTGATTGTTGAGACCAGGCTTGGTGAGGTGATGAATGCCGCCGCGATTCACGGCAGCGTGGGTTCGGTTGCAGTTTTGCTGCGCATACTCTCGGGCCGTGCATTTTTCGAGATGCTCGATACGACCTATTTGACGCCGAATTGGTGTTTGGCCGCGCCGGATACGCTGGAGACGGTGGTTGAACTTCGGAAGGTGACGGCCGCGCAGCTGCGGGCAGCTGGATATACTGTACCGGACGGCGAGTTTTGGTTTCAACGCGAGTGGGGAGAGGCCGCCGAGACGTGGTTTTACCCGATTTCGGTTGCGGATTATGCCAGTGGAAAGCTGCCGCAGGTGGATCCGGAGCGTACGGTTGTTCATGGGCTTGGCTTTGTGCCTATGGTTTGGATAAAAAATCTGCCGAGTCAGGATAAGATTGATGGGCCCTGCACGTTCGAGGCGGCCATCAGCACCGTTATCGAAATGGATTACCAGCTTTCGCAGGCGGGGCGGGGGCTGAAATATGCATCCGACCCGACGTTGCTGATTAAGGAGCCGGCGATTGCGGGTGAGGGCAGCATTGTTCGCAGTGCCGGCAATGCTTTGGTTGTCTCGGAAAAAGGCGATGCGAAGCTTTTGGAAATTAACGGCACTGCTGCCGCTGCGGTGGTTGAGTATGTTCGGGTGCTGCGCGAGATCTCGCTTGAATCCATCCATGGCAATCGAACGAATGTTGACAAGATGAGCGGCGCACAGTCTGGCCGGGCGCTGGAATTGATGAACCAGGGATTGCTGTGGCTGGCGGACAGGTTGCGCATTACCTATGGCCAAAATGGCTTGCTGCCGTTGATCCGCATGGTTTGCCTGGCATCCAACAGGCTGAGCGTGACCGTTTGCGGCAAGCCGGTGGGCAGGCTGGAGGCCGATGGACTTGTCCTGAAATGGGCGCGGTTTTCGCCGCCGAGCTACGCAGAGAAGTTGCAGGAAGCACAGGCTTACCGGACGCTTCGCGATGGCGGCCTGATGTCTCAGGAGACGGTGATCGGCAAGATTGCGGCGGATAATGACATTGAGGATCTGAATGAGGAAGTGAGCAAGATTGCAAAAGACCAAGCTGCCATTGATGCGCGGCTGGTGCGGCAGCAGGCGAAGGTGTCGGCGGCGGAAACGGATTTATAGGGAATTCAAATGACTGACGAAGTAGCCAAGCCGGCACCGACGCTCGACGGGAAGATTGCCGAGTTGGAGGGCAAGTTTTCCAATGCCGTTGATGCCGATGTGAAAATGATTCTCAGCGGAATTTTGAAGGCTGGCGAGAAAACATTGGCCGAGATGGACGCATTGAAAATGCGGCTTGAGGCTGCCGAGAAGGCAACAACAGATGCTACGGAGGCGGCCGTGAAAAAAGTTAAACGTGCCAATTTGATGGCGGCCGCGAAGGCGGCTGGGGCGGTTGATGCGACTGAGGCATTGCAATTTGTCAAGCTTGGCGATGTGACGGTGAATGAGGCCGGGGAGTCGAATGCGGCAGAATTGGTGGCCGGGCTTAAAGCGGCCAAACCGCATTTATTCTCGAAGGTCAGTACTTCGGCTGCCGCCGCGTCGCCGGGGTTTACAGATCCGGCAAAGAAAAGCGTTCTGGCAATGACGAAAGAGGAATACGCAGCTGCCAAGGCAGCAGCAATCAAGCGCTGAGTGGTTGGGGCGCTCTGAAGCCAAAGCCCCCGATCAAATTCAAAAGTTTTTTTGCTTCTTTTTGTTCACAAAAAGAAGTCCTTCCTTCTGTCTAAGCCGTGCGGGCCGGTTGCCCGTTTCATCCTGGCCCGCACGGGCATATTTGAGGAATTACCATGGCGATTAACAATTTTCCGGTTGCTTTGCAGAGCATCATCCAGCAGAATTTTTTGGAGCGCGAATTCCAGACCTCGATCGAGGCGAAGCTTGGTTTTCGCGCCGTTGCGGACCGGATGGATTTTCCAAACTCGATTGGCGAGACAATTACCAAGTCCCGGGCCGGCCTGCTGCAGGTCAGCACCACGCCGCTGGTTCCTGCGAACAACTCCAATTTCGACAATGGGCTGACCGCGCAGAATTGGGGGGTTGAGCAGTTTACGCTGTCGATCAATGAGTATGCCAATACGATTGATCTTAACACCGTTACCGAGCGGGTGGGATTGGCTGGGCAGTTCCTACTGAACGCATCGCGGCTTGGTGAGCAGGCTTATCGTACGCTGGATACTTTGGCGCTGAACGCGTTGCGCAATACCTATATGGGCGGCAATACCGCGGTGAAGACGACGCTCGGCAGCGCCGGGCCGGCGGTTCATGTTGATGACATTCGCGGATTCCAAACCACTTTGAATAATGAAGGCCAGGTTGTCGGCGTTAGCGGGTCTAATAGCGTTCTTGTGACAGTCGGGTCTGACTCTTATACGCTGGTTGGCTCGGCGCCGGATGGGAGTAATGTCAGCGCCGCGGCGCAGCAGGGTGGCATTTCCGGTACGTTGACATTTTCGGGTAATGTCAGCGTTGCGGATGCGACTGCCGGGAACGCGGTTGTGTCGGCGATTGCCCCAACGATTTTGCGGCCGAATCATCGCGCAACGACCGGGGCTTTGGTTGCCGGCGACACGTTACAGATGGTCACCACGATTTTGGCTGCTACAAGCACGATGCGGGATAATAACGTGCCGGATATCGACGGCGCGTATAACTGCTACTTGTCGAATCGGCAGCTGCAGGGGCTGTTCTCCGATTCCGCATTTCAGCTGGTGTTCCGTGGGGCGTACGGATCGGAGGAATACCGCCAGGGCAATGTGTTCGAGCTGATGGGGGTCCGCTTTGTTCCGGTCAACAACGTGGTGCTGCCGCAGTCTGTGAATGGCAATAATGTTTATCGGGCCATTGTGTGTGGGCAGGGCGCGTTGATTGAGGGCGATTTTGCCGGTCAGGATGCTGAGGACGTGCCTGGCAATATTGGCCAGAAGGTCACGGTTGACGGCATTACCATGATTACCCGCGAGCCGATGGACCGGTTGCAGGAAATTATCGCGCAATCCTGGAAGTGGATCGGCGGCTTCTGCGTGCCTTCGGATACTATGGCGAATCCGACGGTAATTCCGACCGCCAATAATTCCGCATTCAAGCGCGCGATTGTCATCGAGAGCCTGTGATCCTGGGCAGCTGATTGGAGAGTCTATCGCATGAGCAACAGCGTCACCGAAACCGATCCGGCCCAGGAATATGTAAATGGCGCGCTGAGCGATGGCGAACGGGTGAATATCCGGCGCTTTTGCGGGTATCCCGCTTACGGCGCCGGGCCTTCGGGCTTTCAGGGCTGGCGGTATTTTCAGGCCTATGGGTTGTTGGAATATCGCCTGGGCGTGCAGGCGGATGGGGTGACGCCCAATCTGGCGCCGGCGGAGTTGGCGATACTTCGGCAATATCTTGCCGCGCTATATACACTTGAGGCGGCTATCCCTGGGGCGGGGGCCAATCTCGATACGGAGTCGGCCGCGGTTTGGGTGCATAATGGGAATGAGGTTTCCGACAGGACAATGCTGTTTGATCAATGGTGCCGGCGGCTCTGTCAGTTTCTCGGGCTGCCGCCTGGGCCTGGGCTGAGCGCGGGTGGCAACAGCGTTGATCTGGTAGTGTAATGGTTAGCGGTGCTTCGATTGCGGCCAAGGTGAATTACGGGCTTGGCATCTCGGGGTTGAAGGCGGGGTTTCCGGTGCAGTGGTATCGGCCATCCGGCGGCGGCCCGGCCATTGCCGCGGGTAACCTGCAGGGCGTGGTGAATGCCATCGTTGCTCCAGCCGCGAATTTGTCTGCCGCGGCAGGGCAGTGGGGAAAGGGCGATCGGTTCGCGGCATTTGATCCAACGGGTTTTGTGGCTGGGGATTATATTGTCGGGAGCGATACGCTTTTTGTGGCGGAAATTGTGCCCGGTGCGGCCGCGGTGCGGCTGGTGCTTTGTAATGAAATGCTGAGCTGGTCGAAGATGAGCGATCCGCCGCCCGGGCCAGGGTTTCGGCCCGGGGTGCGCGTTGCGACGTCGGTTGTGACGGGTTGGCCGGGTTGGGTGCAGCCTTCCGATAAGAAATCTCCGGGCGAAATGCATTTGCCGGGCGCGGTAGATATGCCCAGCGTAATGGTGTTTTTGCCGGCGTCGATCCCGGGGCAGATTCTGCGCGGCGATCAGTTGCGGAGCGGTGAGGCTTTGCCGGTCACCTATACGGTGGAGAGTGCGATTTATTCGCCGAATGGTTGGCAGATTATCGCGATCCGCGCCGGCGCCTGAAGATGAAGGATTTTTAGATGACGCAGAGGAAGGCGGAAGCGAGCGCAAAGGGGTTGCTGGCCGGCGCGGTCGAGCATGAGGGCCGTTGCAAGCACGCCGTGGATGCGAAGGTGGCAGCGGCTGATGCCGCCCGGGCAAAATGCGCCGATCTGGTGGCGCGCGCGGCTGCCGGGGCCGAGGTGGATGCCGCCGCTTTGATGCAGGCGCAGGATGAGGTGCGGGCGGCAGAGGTGGGGTTTGATATTGCCTGGGCAATTCACCAAGGCGCTGTGAGACGGCGGCATGAGTCGGAAATTGCGGTTTGGTTTCAGCAGGCGGATGAAATGAAAAAAGCTGTTGAACAGAGCCTGGACGAGCGATGTGCGGCGGCAGCGGTTGTGGATGCGTGTTTGGCGGAATTGGACCGGGCGGTTGCTCGATTTAACGCTGCTGGTCTTGGGTTTTCGAACGCCAGAATTGCGGCGTCTGGTTTTACCGCCGACCGGGAGGCGCGGATTGCGGCCAACCCCGTGCTGGCGGCGATGCCGGCGGGTACGCATCCCCACGCGAAGCATTATCACGGCGCCGAAATTCGCCAGGTTATGGGGGCGATTTTCGACGTGAAAGGCGGGTTGGAGCGCCAGTGCGCGATTCAAAGCCTGGCGCAGCGCGAGGCTTTCCTTTGGGGGCGGAAGCCTGCCGCGGGGCAGTAGACTATGGCCACCATAGACGACGTTGAACAGGGCGTTTGCAATGCTCTGGCGGGGGCTTTGTTTCCGGGCCAGGCATATCTGCCGGGGGCGGTGGCGAATTGTGAGGCGCCGTGGTCGGGGGCGATCGGCGCTGCGGCTTTTTCAATGCCGGCCAAGCTGTATGTCGGCGAGCCGGTTACGGCGGGGCTTGAGGCGGATATTGCAGCGGGAGTTTGCAATATCGGTGTGATGCGGGTTGCGGGTGCGACGCGCAATGTGACGCGGTTCAGCCCGCATTGGGTAAAGACGAGTTCCAGCGTGCCGATTTTTTTGGCGGCGGCAGCGGCGGGTTCGGTCACGTTTGGCGGAATGGCCGGGGCCGGCCAGGTCGCGGCGGTTACCGCGGGTGGTGTTTGCTACGCTTATCGCCTGTCGGACGGCGACAACCCGGCTGCGGTTGCTTCGGCGTTTGCAGCGCTTATTCCGGGCGCGATCGTGAATGGAGCTGTGCTGAGCGCCGCTTCGATTACCGGGGCAAATGTTGTTGTGGATCAGTCGGCTTTCTGGCGGACCGGTCAGAACGAGACGCAGTTGCAGGTCGCCATCATCGCCGTACCGTCTGGTGGGGTTGATGGTCCGTTGGTTCGGGCGGCTTTGACGCGCGCGGTGTATGGCATCGAATCTGCGGTGCGGCCGAATGGTAGCCTGAGCCGTTTCATTGGGCTTGCGGATGGCACTACGGCGCTGATTACCGGGTCGGATGAGCGCGACGATGATACGGTGCGGCGCGACGATATGTGGCGCCGCTGGATTACATTTCGTATCGAGTATGATGTTGGGATCAGCCAGGTGCAGCCGGCTGTGCTCGCCCCGCTGGTTGTTTTGGGAACCAATGCGGCGCGGATCCAATGGGCCGGTAACGGGGCGCCGATCGCCGGGATACTGAGCGACGGGGCTGGCCATGTGCTTACCGATGCCAGCGGCAATTTGCTTGGAGCTTATTGAATGACCGATGAAGTAACGATCAGCGCCCCGGCTGCTGCGACGGTCGGCGTTGCTTTTGCGGTCAATGGCACTGTTAACCCGGCCGGCGATACCGTGCAGCTGCAGCTTGATACTCAGAATATGCGTTTGCCGAGCGGGCCGTGGCAAGCGGCGACGACGGCGGCGGGCATTTTTGCCGGCGCGGTTGAGATTGTGGCGCCCGGGGCCTGGTATGTTTGGGCCTATGATCCGGTAACGGGGGCATCCGTTGTCTCCGCCGCCGTTTTTGTTGCGGCGCCGTTTGTAAATGCTGTGGATTGCGTTCCGGTTTCGGCGGAAGTTGCGGCGTCGCTGTTAGGCGGCAGTGCGGCTGGGGAGACGCCGGATGAGCTTCCCGTGGCGGCGGCGGCAACCGATGCGGATACGGCTTTGGTTGCGCAAAGTGGGAAGGTGGTTTTTGCGCAGCCGTTTTCGGCAGTCTGGACGTGGATACAGGGCCATTTGCCGGGATATTTGCTGCCGCAGGTGACCATTGCAGCGGCGGGGAGCGTCCAGCTGGATAACTCGGCGCATAATCAGCGAGTGTTATTGGTTACTGTTTCCGGGGTGACGATCTCGCCGCTTGCGAGCTCGCTGGGGCCGGGATTTGTTTGCGATGTGGTTAATGCTTCCGGATCGACGGTGGCGTTGGCGGGAATAATAACGAACACCGGTGCGAGCGTGATTGCGGTGGGCGGGATCGCGCGGTTGTTGGCGGCGACGCCGCCGGGTGGGGCCGTCAGCGTGTACGCGAAGCTATGAGTGCGACGAACCTTATCAGTCTTGGACGATTGGTTCTGGCGGCGCCCGGATTGGTTCTGCAAAGCGGCGGCAGTTCGACTGCCGTGACTGGCACCGGTACTGGCGGCGGTGGCTCGAGCGGGCTTTCCGATATTACGCTGCTCGCGGGGCCGGGGCAGAGCAATGCGGGATATGCCGAGACACAGGACGGCGCGTTTCTGGCGATGGTTCAGGCGGTGGCGTTTTACTTGCAGGCGGCAGGGACGCCGGCCGCGCTGACATCCTGGGTGAATTCAGGCCAGGCAGGAACGGAGGTTTCGGGAATTGGCGTGATGGAGATTGTCACGCCGGCGTTATATAGCGGCGCCTTTCTGGCCAATTTGGCGGGTGCGGGGTTTTCGGCTGCGTCGGCGGCGGCGGCTGGGTTTGGTACATGTGGCGCCGGATATGGCGACTATGTGGCTGGGCTGAGCGGTGCGGAGCTTGGGCAGATCAACGCACTGGTTTCGTATTGGGGTGAGAATGATAGCCTTGAATATGGCCCGGCGAATAAGCCGGTTTATAAGGCGGCGCTGATCAATCTGTTTGCGCAAGTCCGCGGCTTGCTGAACAGGACTGCTGCTGAATTGCCTGTGATCTTCTTTGGTCCGCCGTATGGGCTGCTGCCAAATTACATTACTTACCCACCGATGTTGCGGGAGGTTTGGGCCGAGCTTGATGCAGATGCCGATTTGAATTTTTGCTGGGCCGTGCGGCAGACTTACGACACTATTTCGCGCAATGAGGGTTGGGATGCCGGTACCGGCATTGCGAGCGGCGGTAATACGGATGGCGGGCACAGGAGCGCCACGGATAATGTGGCGTTGTTTAAACGTGCGGCGCTGCCGGCGGCGCGGGCCATATTGCCGGCGAACGGCTTGGCTGATTCGCTTATTCCCGTATCGCTTGGGAGCGGGCTTGGGCCGGCGATAACAAATGCGGCGCTGAATGGCACGGCGCTGACCGTGACGGTTACTCATGATGGCGGCAACGATCTTATTGTGCCGCTTTTGGCAGCGCAGGGCGTTGGGTTCGCTGTTATGGACGGCGGAAATACAGCGTCGCCCGGGAATATCATCCGGGCAATTTCCTGCGTTCGCGTGGATTCAACGCATCTGCTACTTACCCTGGCGAGTGCTCCGGTTAACCCGCATACGCAATGCCGGCTGTTATACCCTTGGGCGGGAGCATATTGGGCGGTGCAACCCGATGCGGAAATCGGCCGGGGGTGTGCGGTGACGGATAATTTCTCCGTCGTCGCCAAGCCATCGGGGTTTGATATCAACGTGGCACTCGGTACGGGCTGGGGTGCCAATATGCCACTATGTACGCCGGTCACGGTCACGGGAACCGGCTCCTCCGCGGTGGCGGGATTTGGAATTGCGCTTAGCGCCTGATTGGACCGAAATGCCTGATGAAGAAGTAAATCTCAGCGTGCTTAAGGCTGAGGTGGCGCGCCTGAGTATCGATTTCTATGCGCACGCCAAGAAAATTGACGCCTATATCGCAAAGATCATGGAGTATATGTCCGAGGAGATTGGCGCCCGGAAGGAACGGGAAAAAGCCTTATCCGAACAGGCGACCTCGATCGACATGACGTGGACAAAAATCATGGCCTTGGCCGCGCTGATTGGCGCCGTCACCTCGCTGCCGGCGGTCTTTCATCTTATCCATCCATAGAGGATTTCGTATGGCATTCGCTCCAACACCGCCGCGCATTAATTTGCCGGCGCAACTGCTACCGTTGTCGTCAATTACCGCTGCCGCGGTTGAACAATCCGGCGGATATTCGGGAAGTTCGATTGCGATCTCGAGCCCGCCGAGCAGCGGCACGGTTGGCATTGCGCTGGCATTGACCGGTACGGTCTCACCTTCGGCGACGGCTGTGCAAGTTGGGTTGTCGGCTTCGGCGAGCACAGCACCTTCGAGCTGGATTTCCGCAACTGTATCCGGCACGGGATGGACAGCAGTGCTTACATCGTCAGCGGCCGGGGTATTTTATATTTGGGCCGAGCAGACCGCAGCGCCTTCGATACGGATGGTCTCCGCGGCTGTGACCTTTGGTTCGAGTGGGAACGTGGCCATTTCGAGTCCGCCTGGCACCGCTACGGTCGGAACGGCGCTGGCGCTTGCTGGAACCGTGTCGCCGGGGTCGACGGCTGTGCAGGTAGGGCTTTCGAGTTCGGCGAGCGTGGCGCCGGGTAGCTGGACCAGTGCAACGGTTTCCGGGACGGGATGGACGGCATCGCTCACCCCGTCGGCGGCTGGAACGTTTTACATCTGGGCGGAACAGACTGCTGCGACATCCATTAAAGCTGTGTCGGGCGCGGTGGTTGTTTCGGCGGCTGGCGGATCAGGGCTGTCCTATAACCTGGTCAGCGGCTCCGGCAATGGCTCGCTGACCGGTACGACGCTGGTGACCACGAGTACCGGATCGGCACCGGCGACGGATTGGACCTCGAGCATTGTGCATGCGGCGAATGACGTGGCGCCGAATATTACGCTGTCCGCCATCGGCAGCATCACCGCCGGCAAATTCTGGTTTGATACGACCAATACCGGCGTGACGCCGGGGACCTACGGCAATGCGCTGTTCAATGGTGCAGCGGTTGCCTTTTATGCCTTTGTGGATGGGTTTGGCACGCCCACCTGCGCGCCGGCGGCGCCAGCTACCGCGGGGACCTATTACGGCAAGTACGCTTTTTACAATAGCGCCGGGACGCTGCTCGGCGTGTTCAGCACCAGCGCCATCACCGTTACCTAAAAGGAATAATCTGAATGACAATTGTACAACAAGGTGCGATCAACACGACCGCGCTGATCGTTCCGGATCTGTATGTGCAGATCGTTCCGCCGCAAAACCTGCTGTTGAACGGCGTGCCAACCGATGTGCTTGGAGTGATTGGCACGGCGCCTTGGGGGCCGGTGAATTCGCCGGTTATTGTAGGCAGCATGAGCGATTTTGCGGCGTCTTTCGGGACCCTTGTTAACCGCAAATATGATCTCGGCACTCAGGTCGCGATTGCGGTTCTTCAAGGGGGTTCGAATTTTCGTCTGGTGCGGGTAACCGACGGCACGGATACCGCGGCGTCTGTGGTTATCCAGGGCACCTGCCTGACCGTGACCGCGAAATATACGGGCAGCGCGGGGGATGGGATTGTCGTTACCCTGGCTGCCGGCGCCGCTGCGAATACCACACAGGCTGTGGTAACGCTGCCAGGTGCAGTGCCGGAAATTTACAATAACGTCGCCGGTACGGGGAATGCATTTTGGGTAAATCTGGCGACGGCGATCAATAGCGGTAATAGCGCGTTTCGCGGGCCGTCGCAGCTGGTAACCGCGGTTGCGGGCGCGGGCGTTGCGGCGCCGAGCTTGGCCAGTTTTGCGCTAACTGGCGGCACCGATGGCGTGACCGCGATTAACACTGCATCTCTGATTGGTGTTGATGCCGCGCCGCGTACCGGCATGTATGCGCTGCGCGGGCAGGGATGCGGTATTGGGCTGCTGGCGGATTTGGATGACTCCACGTCCTGGACGACACAGGTTGCTTTTGGCCTGTCAGAAGGCGTGTATATGGTGATGACGGGACCGGCCGGCGACAACATCAGCAATGCGGTTTCGATTAAGGCCGGGGCCGGGCTGGATAGTTATGCCGGCAAGCTGTTGTTTGGCGACTGGTTGTACTGGTATGATCCGGTGAATGCGGTGACGCGCTTGTGTTCGCCGGCCGCTTTTGCCGCTGGGCGGCTTGCCAACCTTTCGCCGGAACAATCCTCGCTTAACAAGCAGATTTATGGTGTGGTTTCGAGCCAGAAGTCGGGTGCCCCCGGCTCGCCGACCTATTCGACTTATGCGACCGCCGATCTTGCCGCGTTGCTTGGCGCCGGCATTGACGTGATTTCAAACCCGCAGCCTGGCGGCGCGTATTGGGGCGTTCGTGGCGGGCATAATACGTCGTCCAACGATGTGATTAATGGTGATAATTATTCGCGGTTGACCAACTATATTGCGGCCACACTTTCGTCCGGCATGGGGCAATATGTCGGGCAGCTAGTCAATACGACCCTGTTCCAGAATATTAAGGCGACGCTGCTGTCGTTCCTGAGCGGGATGCTCAGCCAGGGGATGCTCGGCAGTGCTGATGGATCGCTGCCGTTTGCGGTTGTGTGCGACAGCACCAATAATCCGCTGAGCCGTACGGCGCTGGGGTATGTTCAGGCGGATGTGCAGATTCAGTACCAGGCGATCAATGAGAAATTCATTGTCAACGTGCAGGGCGGACAGTCTGTGGTTGTTTCGCAGACCGCGACCATTCCGCAGCAATAGCGAGCGTTTAACCGAATAGGCGGTCCGGCGCCGTGAGCGTCGTACTATGTTTCGTTCACAAGGAATTGTATTATGTCGTCATATACCATCGGCGAGGATGTTCGGGCGCAAATTATTGGGCCGTATGGGCCCATTACCGCACCCCAGCAGACTTTGATCTCAATTACGCCCAATCAGACGGTTCAGGCATTTCAGGATCTGACCGGCGCTACCAATTCGCGGACCGTGGTGAAAGGCGTTTCCGGCAAGATTACGTTTACCCGGACCAATTCGGATTTGGAAAACCTTGCGGCGCAAATGAGTCAGGATTGGCGGGCCGGGGTGCCGATTCCGGTTGGCAGCTTCACCTATACGATCAGCGAGTTGAACGGGACGGAGACGACTGTTCATCTCAGCCCGGTGTCTTGGATGATTACCAAGATCGGCGATGCGACGCCAGGCAAGCCTGTGATGCAGGAGCTTAGCTTTGTCGGCGATGGGTACCAGACCGTATGACAGAAGTATCACTTAAGGACGGCCGCGTTCTGGAGGTTGAGCGGGTTACGCCGGCGGAATCCATGCGGTTGGCGGAGGGCACGCGTGAACTTAGCGGCAATCGGGGGTGGTGCTCGATGGCGCTTGTTGCGGCATCCATCCGGAGCATCGGCGGTATTCCTCGGCCATTTCCGACTCACAAGCGGCATGTTGAGGCTTTGCTGAAGGACCTGGATGCGGAGGATGTGGCGGCGATCCGGGCTGCGAACGCGGCTGTGACTGTTGAGCCGCTGAAAATCGAATTTAAGAAGTTGTCCCCTTACGAGCTTCTGAAAATATACGAATTTGCCGGTGAGTTTAATGATGTTCGTGGGTGGATTGGTCCGGCGACGATTGCGGCTTCGGTGCGGAGGATTGACGATAAGGTCGTCAGCTTTCCCGATTGCCAGGCCGATATTGCCGCATTGGTTTCTGAGCTGGGGATCTCGGGAATTGCGGCCGCTACCGCCCGGATGAATGAAGCATTGGATGAGGCCGAAGCCAGATCCAAGGCGTTGGAGACGGCAGCAAAAAACTGAGTAGCCGGGCGCTGTTTCAGGATGCGGTTCTGCTTGTGATGAACGGCGCGGCTGCGGGTGTGGACGCAGCTTTGGCCATGTCCGATGTTTGGCGCTCGGCGACTGTTTTGGCAATTCGGGAGATAGAGGCACGGCGCCGCTGTGAAATGGTGGCGAGCATTGTTGCGGCGCTGCGAGACAGGTGAATCCATAAGGCAATTGATGAGGCAATCCGGGAATGATTGGTTATGATGTCGGCGATCGATTGCATACGGATGTTGAATCGGGCGATTTGCTAACGGGCGCCGATCCGTTGATGGGCTTGCTGGACGCAGGTGACCCGGATGACACCGGCAGCGCTGGGGATTTTGCTTCTGCCTTAAATGCGGCAGCTGATGTGGCGGGAAGAATGCGCGCAACGGAAGCGACGGGCGAAGGCCTGAGTGCTGACGCGAGTGTGCCGGTGGGAGCACCTTCGGTTGTTTCTGGCGGTGATTATTCGAACGGTACATCGGTGCTTCAGGACCATGCGAAAAGTGGTGGCGTATTGCCGTTTGATGCAATGGCCCTACCGCCATTTGAGGATTTCGCCGCAGCGTTGGATTCCGCGCTGGGGAGCTTTTCGGCACAAAATAACCTGCCGACGGATCAATCGGAGTTTGGCCGAATTGGCGGATTGCCTGCGGCTGACACCTTGGATCTGGGAGTGGCAAATGCAGTGCAAGATGGCGCTGGGCAGCGTGAGGAATGCGGGCTGGAGGGGTTGGATGGAACTGTCGGCTTTCATCCAGCTATGCGCGATTTTTTTGAACCGCCGGCACCGGATGTGCGGGAGGGAAACATCCTCTTAGGCGGACAAGGCGGAGGACAGTTCGACGCCATAATGCGCAGCCCTGAAGGGGCCGGCGGCGTCGATGACCCTGACCCGGACCGCAGCATTGGCGGCGCACCCTTGATGGACCTTAATCGCGAAAAGATTCAGCAGGTCTTACCGGTGGACGTCGGAGAAATATTTTCGGGCCGGCCGAATGAGTCGTCGATGAATTCCATTGCCGGCGGCTTGAATATGATCGGCACTGAGTCAAACGAGGTGCCGGATGTCGAGGTAGCTAATGGCAGTCACGTTGACGGGTTTGGCCGACTTGCGGGGCAGGAGCTTGGGGCGGATGGCTTGTGGGCTATCGCAAGGAAGGGAAGTTTTGGTTCGGGTGATGCCGTTTCCTTAGGTGCCGATCATTTGGCCGTTCCATCGGCTTGGAGTGCGGCTTTAACCTACGATGCTGGAAATGATGCCGGGGGCATGTCCGGGCTCGCAGGGCTGTGGGCGATGTTGACAAATGCCGAGCGGGCTTTGCCTAAAGCGGCAGCAGTAGATGGAAAAGGCGAAAACGAGGCTGCGGGGCAGTTGAGCGAAGGGGCGCCGGCTGGCTTGCCTGGCTCGTTTGCTGAAATGATGCGAGCGAATATCGCTGATCATCGGGATCAGAGCATTTGGCCTTCGGCAGGAGAGCATAACGGTCCGGCGGTGGGGCGGGTTGGACCGACTGGGCATAGAAACGATCCGATCTATACGGTTGCGATCAGTTCGAATTCCGGGACGCCTATGCCGCAGGTTCCGACATCCGGAACCAGCATGCGGACGCCGCCGATACCGGGACAGAGGAACCTGCCTTGAGTCTGAATTCAAATATTCTTTCCGCGATCACCGCGGCGGGTCAGCTTTTTGCTGGCTATGGTACCGTAACACTCGGCCCCGTGCTGTTCAGCGGGATGAGCCTGCCAAGATCCATTGCGATTGGCGGCGAGCAGCTGATGTCGGTGCAAAAACTGCCCGGTGGCGCGCGCATCATTGATGTGATGGCGCAGGATGATGACGATATTGGATGGTCGGGTTGCCTGGACGGACAATTTGCGACGGAGATCGCGCGGACTCTCGACAAGATTCGGCGCTCCGGCCAGGCGGTGACTTTGGCCTGGGACGTCTTTTCCTATCAAGTGGTGGTCTGCAGGTTTTCCTGCCAGATCAGGCACGCGCCGATGCCGTACAGGATTTCCTGCACGGTGATCGCGGATAATACACTGGTTACAGGCACGACCGCGACCAGCATGGCGTTGCAGCTTGCCGCGGATCTCTCAAATGCCAATCCGTTGGCGGCGCTTGGCGCCGTTAGCCAGGGCATCATCGGACCAAGTGTTGCGAATGCAGGTGTTGCCGCTGCGGCAACGAATGCGACCACGGTTGGGAGCTCGGCATATGTGAATGCGGTGGGTGCTGTGAACATTGCCGCGGGCGCTTTGCAACAGGCTAGCGCGACGGTGGATGCTTCGCTGGCGCCTTTGGGTGCGTCCTTGTTTTCGTTGACCCAGGCGGCAAGTACAGGTCTCGACACGCACGGGTTTTCGACCAGTATCAATGACGCGCTGGTTGCATGCGGCGACGCAGCAAATCTTAGTGCCGCCCAGGGCTACCTAATCCGCGCGCAGCAGAACCTGGGGAGGGCGAGCGCATGACCATGGAAGTTACGGTGACGGGAACGGATTGCTTTAACCTTGCTGCGCGATATCTCGGCGATGCGACGGAATTTTATCGGATTATGGTACAGAATGGGTTAACCGATCCGGTTATATCCGGACCGCCTGTCACGCTGGTGATTCCGGACGTCGAAACGGATTATACCGATGGGATTCCCACATTATGACCCGCGAGCGCGAAGCCGATATTCGCGCCGCGGCCATGGTGTATTTTGCACGGCGCATGATCCGGCCTGAGGAAACCATAACGATGAGCCTGGGTGAGATCGCGATGCTATATGTCTATCTTGCTAAGCCAGAAAATGATCGCCGTAGATGAGCCAGAGCGTTCTGAACTATCCCAGATTTCGGGTGACGGTGAATGGGTCTGTTTTAGATGGGGTTAGCAAAGTAAGCATTACGCAGGCCAATGCTTATCGGATTGCCGGCTATTGCTTTGTGAAGGGCTTTGTTCCGAGCGATGCATTTCCGGCTTCGTGGTGGGCCGCGACGGCAAATAAGACAATCCTTGTCTCGATTGAGCTATCTGTTGATGGATCAATATTTTTTCCAATGATAATTGGAAATGCAGATAGTCAGATATACGACGCTATTGCCAATACGATCTCAGTGGCCGGCCGGGATTTGGCAGGCGGGTTGATCGACAGCAGAATTGCAGCGACGTATAGGAACCAGACCGCCAGCGAGATTGCGGGGCAGATCGCCGCTGAGCACGGACTGCAGGGCAGCATCACGCCGACGGCGACAATTGTTGGACGAATCTACGATGTTGACCATGACGAAACCAGTAGTGGCGATTTTTCTCAGGTGACGAATGAATGGGATCTGCTCTGCAGGCTGGGAGAGGCGGAGGGAATTATTCCCTATGTTTTCGGGACGACGCTTTATTTCAATCCGCAACGTGCGAACCCGCCAACCTATCCGGTGGAGCTGACGCGCAATTCCAATGGTCTGCTTGTCGCCGGTGTGACCGGCCTCGTTCTCGAGCGGCATATGACCTACGCCCGTGATGTGATCGTGACCGTCAAGTCGTGGAATAGCCGGAAAAAGACCACGGTAACGTCGACGGTTCGGACCAAAACCAGGGATGAGAGTGTTGATAAGACGCTGAAGCCGTCCATTTATTTGTATGAGGTACCGAACTTGAGCCAAGCGCAATGTTTGGCCAAGGCACAGCAGCTGGCGTTGGATATTTCCCAGCACGAGAGATATGCGAGAGTGACGATACCGTCCCTGGCGCTGATGGATCCGCAGACGCTTATTCAGGTATCCGGGACCGGGACGGATTATGATATGACTTATTTCCCCTTGGCCGTAACTTACGAGTTGGCGACGGAATTTGGTGCGGTGACTTTCGTGGAGGCAAAGGTCTCTTCGCCGCTGGACATATACGACGATAACAGCGGGCAGGCATTAGGCGGTGTGCAATGAGTTTCACCGATGCGCAACGCCGGGAAATAGCGGCGATTGCTTCGCTTTCAGCGGCCAACCGATCCGGTATTGTCACCAGCTGGCAGGCGAATCCGCCGATGGCCAAGGTGCAGATCATGCCGTGGAATCCGGCGGATGGCACGCCGCCTGAAACCGGCTGGATTCCCGTACTATCGAGCGCTGCCGGGTATCTGGGCGCCGGTTGGCGCGTTTTAATGCCGCCGATGATCGGTGCGCAGGCGTTTATTCAGCCGGAGGTTGGCGACGCGCAGAACTGGGTAATAACAGGGTTCTTCTTCTCGGACGTGGACCCGGCGCCGTCTGGCGCGCAAGCAGGCGAGATTTTGATTGAAAACGAAACTGGCGCGCGATTTTATCTACAGGCCGGCGGGGTTATCTCGGTCATAACGCCGACATTGAATATTTCGGCGCCGGATGGGGCGGATGCAACCGTGAACGTTACCGGTTCGCTGAACGTCTCCGTGGAAACGACGACCGCGGGCATCGCGTTTACCCCGCATACGCACGCTTATATTCCGGGTGGAAATCCGCGAACGCAGACCGGCGAACCGCAAGGATAGGATATGGGCGATATTTCACATGTGTACGGTGCCGACATAGACCTCAGCGCCGGCGGGGATTTGTTATACGTCGCGGACCAAACGCAGCAGCATTTGATCAAGCGGCTGCTCACTGCGGCGGGTGCTGACATTTGGAATCAGACATATGGCGCCGGGCTCGGGCAGTTCGTCGGCCAACCGGTAAATTTAACGGCAATAACGAACGCTATTCTCTCGCAGATCTTTCAGGAGGCGAGTGTTGCGCAATTGCCAAATCCGGCGGTTACGGCGACGCAAAATGGGACCGTTATCACCGTTGCCATTACCTATACGGATGCGACTACTGGGCAAAGTCAAATTCTGACATTGCCCCTGGGGGATTGATATGCAGCTTTCGCTTCAGACAAAAAGCCAGGTTGTTGCTACACTCACTGCGGCGGTTCAGGGGGCTGCGGCGGCGGGCGGGTTCACGATTTCGATGAATCCGGGCTCTGCAATGCTGGCCTTTGGCAATGCTTGCGCCGGGGTGTATTTGTGGCTGCAATGGTTGGCGACACAAGTGTTGAGCGCGGCGCGGCTGGCAACATGTTCGGGCAGCGATTGCGATTCGTTCTGCGCCGATTTTGGCTTTATTCGCATTGCCGGGACGCCGGCGACGGGCGAGGTGACATTTGCCCGGTACAGTGCTGCTCAGCAGGCGGTAATTCAGGTCGGGTCGACGATAAAAACCACCGATGGCACGCAGAGTTTTGTGCTTATTGCCGACACGACGCAACCGGCTTATTCGGCCTCCGCCTACGCGTATGTCATTCCGGCGGGCGTCGTCAGCATTACGGCAACTGTACAGAATAGCGTGGTCGGCGCCGCGGGCAATATCATTGCCGGTGCGCTCGGCCTGGTGACCAGCAATATTCCCTATGTGGATACGGTCACGAATGCGGCGGCGTTTACCGATGGTTTGAATGCTGAGAGTGATACCGCTTTCAAATTCCGGTTTGGCCTTTTCCTGACGTCACTCGCCAAGGCGACCCCGATTGCGTTGCAATCTGCGGTGCTTGGTGTGGCGCAGAGCCTGACCTGTGCGGTGCTTTCCGGCGTGCAGGCGGTGGGCGGCGGGTTTGCACCGGGTTATGGCGTGATCGCGGTGGATGATGGCAGCGGTGCCACGCCGGGCGCGGTGCTGGCGGCGGTTGCTGCGGCGGCGACCGGGCCTTCGATGTTGGCGCTTGGGGCGCTTTGTGCCGTTGTGCAGGCCCCGGTGGTCTCCGCGGATGTCGCGCTGACGATTACCTGCGCTACACCGGTACAGAAGGCCGCTGCTGTTCCGTTGGTGACTGCGGCGATTACCGCGTATATAGCGGCACTTCCGGTGGCGACCGTGGCAGCGCCCGCACCGCTGCCCTATAGCGCGCTTATTAAAATCGCGTATGGCGCATCGGCGAATGTGACGAATGTGTCGAGCGTGACGTTGAATGGCGCAACGACGGATATTGGCGGTGCCCCCGGCACGGTGGTGCGCGCCAATACCGTGACGGTGAGCTGATGAACAGCATTGTTTCGAGCACCATTGCGAAACTGCCGACCGGGCAAACCGTCGATTTTCAGGTTCAAAATAACGACGGCGTTCTGACCACCGTTATTCTTCCGGTTTATGACTCCGCGGATTTTACCGGCCGGTTGCTGCGGCTTTTGCCGGGTGGCTGGTTTCCAGCTGCGGCGCCACGCCTGAATGCTGTGTTGCAGGCGCCGGCGCTGATGTTCTCGCTTATTTATGGATTGATATTATTCGCAAAGGCTCAGCAGCGTATTGCGTCGGCGAACGGGGCTTTTCTGGACCTGGCTTCCCAGGATTTTCTTGGCAATGCATTGCCTCGGCTGGAATATGAATTGGATTCCGATTATTCTGCGAGGCTAAAATACAATCTGACGGCGCCTCGCGGCACCCAGAGCGGCATGATTTCCATGCTGCGACAGCTCACCGGCAATATCCCGAACATATTTCAACCCAATAACGTGGCACAGACCGGCGGCTGGGCGACGCAGAGCAACCCCGATGCCGGCGGCGGGGCGTTTGCCCTTTATGACGGTGCGGGGGAGAGCGGCGCAGGGCTGTGGGGTTCAATGGCGTTGCCGTGCCAGATATTTATCACGATCGAAGCGCCCTTGACCGGCTATTATACTTTCGAAAATCAAGGTGGCATATCAACGCAAGCCGCACCAGCGACGGGCGGCGGGTATGGGTTTGCATCGCAGAGCGTGCCGGGCGCGGGGGGGGGGATGCTGGTATTTGTGGATCCGGAATTGGTGCCAGGCTCGATTACGAATTCAATTATTTATCAGCAAATCGCAGCGTGGATGCCGGTTGGCTACATCGCCTGGACCCAAATTACCTGACAGGTCTAACGTTCGCTGCTGCGAACATATGTCATTATTTTAGCGGACAACTTTATGCGGTCAAATGATTCCATTTAGCCGGATGCCGCTCTAACGGAGCTTTTTCATGACCGATCGCGTAATAAGCTATGCGGGCGCTTTGCCACGCGTTGAAGATTTTTTGTCGATCAGCAAACACGCCATGATTGGCGTTGGTGCGGTTGCTGAGGCGATACTTGGACAAAGCACCCAGGTCTCCGGCTTGGCCGTGACGGCCGTTTCGAGTACCGCGGTAAGCGGATCGGTATTCGCCATAAACGTCGGGCGGGGCTTTCTGTTTTCCTACCAGGAGACGGACCCGACAGCCTATGGCGTGCTTGGAACAGATACCGCGACGAACGTATTGAAAACCGGAATTCTTTCGACCGGCGTAAACCTTGGTCTTGCCAATGCGGCACCGGTCTCGGCCGGCTATTCGACGAATTATCTGATTTCCGCCGCTTTCGTTGAGCAGGACGTCAATCAATCCGTATTGCCCTATTATAATGCCGCAACGCCGTCGCAGCCATTCAGCGGGCCGGCGAATAATGCCGTCGCTCAGGTTACCACCCGGCAGGATACAGTTCAGGTTCAGGCAACGGCGGGAACGCCGGCGCTGACCGGTACCCAAACGACGCCGTCAACACCGGCCGGTTATGTGGCGCTATATGTTGTCACGATCAACAACGGCGATACGCAGACGGTTGATGCGCAAATTGAAATGGCACCGGGCGCACCGTTCATTAACTCGGTGGAAGGTTTGACAGAAATTATTCAGAGCGGGTCGACGAATTATGCGGCTGCGGGCGGCAGCCCGAATATCATTACCTTGTCGCTGGCGCCGGTAGTCACTTCATATCAGGATGGGATGTGGCTGACCTTCAAGGCGGCCGAAACCAATACCGCGGCGACGTTCATTACGATAAATGGACTCCCGAACCTTGCTGTTTTGCAGGGCGGGGTAACGCTTTCAGGCGGTGAGATTCAGGCGGACTGGTCTTATGGCGGGGTCATTCTATCTGGCAGTTTTCATTTAATGGAGTCTGGCTCGGGTTCGGTGAATGTTGCTGCCGGGACGGCGTTATCTCACGCTGTGAATGTTTCGCAATTTCCCGTACGGCCATTCTATGATGTGTCACAGTCGGGCATCATCAGCGCGCCGAGCAATAGCACGACCTATACAATCGAGAGTCTGCTGGTCCGGTTTCCGGCCGCAAGCAAAAGCGGCGCATTCCGAGCTAACGTTAGGCTGGTTGGCGAAGGGACGGCGACGGCGGCAAACGTCCGGCAGAATTTTCAGAACATTTTAATCGGTGGAACGAATAATTATATTGGCAACGCCTCGCTGGTGACGGCATTGGCCGTGGGAGATACTTGGGGGACTGCGGATACAATTTTGACGTCGGGTACCTATGCGCCAGGCTCGGCCGTCACATTCGTCCATCAAATTCGAACCGGTGGAGGTGGGTCAGACTTCACGATCCAGAGTTCATTCATGGAGATCATTGTCGAGGAGGCCTGAGCGATGGCGCAGGAATTTTCCTTTCGCGCCGGATGCCGCGGTTGGTTGCTGATGCCATGAACAGGTTTATTGCCGAGCTCTTCAAGGCGCCGGATGGCATGTGCGCAGATGAAATGGCTGTGCTCGCTGTTGGAATCGGCATTTTATTTGTCATCACGCTCGAAATTTTTCTCATGCTGGAAATCTATGATGTCGTGCTCCGTCATCATTCCTGGGAGCCGGTCGCGTTTTCAAATGCGGCTGCGGTGCTTTTTGGCTCAGCGGGTTCGGTATTGGCGGCCATCACCGTTGCGATGGGCATCAAGGCGAGATGTGGAGGATGAAATGTTCGTAGTTTTGATGCCGATTCTGAAGAGGATTTGGCCGTATCTTGTTGCGGCGGTGCTGTGCTTTTCGGCTGGGTGCTACACCGGCCGGAAATTTGAAATTGGTGCCGCCGATGCAGAAAAATTGGCGCTGGCGGCACAACAGAAAAATGATCTTCTGGCGGCTGCCAGCGCGGATGCCGTTGCTGCATCCGATCTGGCGCAGGCGGATGCCAAAGCGAATACGGCGGAAGCACAGCTTGCGGCGAAAAATACCCAGGCTGGGGCGTGGGAGACGGCGCTTTCCAGTCAGATCGTCGCGCAGGCTGCGCACGCCGGCAACGACGCGCCCGATGCGCCGGTATTGGCGTCTGCCTTCGACGCACTGGCGAAAGGAAACCCATGAAACGAAAACAAAAGCGAGCCCAGCTCTGGGCCCGGAATGCAAACCTCGGCATCGTCGGGATGCTTTGTCTGGCAGCATGCGCGCGCTCGCCTGCACCAACCGTGGTTACCAGAAGCGAGATTGAACGCGTGACGGTGCCGGCCGCGCTATTGACGGTTGCGGCGCCGCCACCAGTCCCGGCCGGCAGGATGCAAAGCACCGCAGCGGATTATCTGGTCCGCCTGAAGATCAATGATGATGAATGCCATTTGGACGTAGGCGCCATAGCCGCCACGCAACAATAAACATTAGCTCGGGATTTAGTTTCATGGTTGAATTTGCGGATACTCAGATTAAGCAGGCTGTGCAAATCGCGCTGCCGATGGCCAGACAATTTGAGGGGTTTGAGGCGAACCCCTATCCTGATCCCGGAACCGGGGCAGAGCCATGGGCTTTTGGCTTCGGGTCGACCCTGGACGCCAATGAGATGCCTGTGACGCCGGAGACGCCGGCTATTTCCTACAATGAAGCCTGCGACCTTGCGATGCGCGATATGTACCGGGCTTTCCATACAATTGCCGCTGAGATCGCGGCGCCGATGACGGTGCATGAAATCGCTGCCGTGATGGACTTTGTCTATAATGTCGGAGCGGGGAGTTTTAAGTCATCAACACTGTTACGAATGATTAACGAAAGGCAGTATGCATCGGCCGCGGAGCAATTTGAGCGCTGGGACCAGGCCGGTGGCAAGGTGATGGCAGGGCTTCTGCGCCGCCGTCTGTCCGAGGCACAGGTTTTCAGAACGGCTGATTTATAGAGCGGCGCCCCGCTTGTGTGACTAAAGAAACTCATAGAATCTGGCGTTTCGAGGCCGCTTGGATGTGCAGGCGAGGCAGTCCGCCGTGGATGAACAGCCACCGGGGAACATTCCCACGGTTCCGGAGCTTGGCATTATTATCTGATAACTCATTGATTTTACTGGCTCCCGAAGTTGGACTCGAACCAACGACCGAGCGATTAACAGTCGCTTGCTCTACCAGCTGAGCTATTCGGGACCAGTGTGCCCGGCTATAGCCAACCCGATATGGAATGACAATGCCTGGGTGAAATACCGGTTGTGCGCTCGGACTGGTTGATTTTCACGACCCTATCGCGTAACGCCTAGCCTGCCTGATTTGGCAGATGCGGGCGTGGTGGAACTGGTAGACGCGCCGGACTCAAAATCCGGTTCCGCAAGGAGTGTCGGTTCGATTCCGACCGCCCGCACCAAGCGTTAAAAATTCAATCCTGCTGGACAACAGGTCCAAAGGCGATTTATCAGCCATAATACCATGCAAAACGCCTCGCCATAAGCCAATAAAATGAACTTCACGCGCGAGCCACGGTTACAAACCGCCGCGATCGATGATCTGCGGCCGACTCAGATCACTGTTGGGCTGCGCGAGGTCGAGGAAAAACGTGCCGAATGGCGGGCGCAGGGCAAGAAAGCGTCGTTTCTGGGGAAGCATCTGATCCCGGTCGTGCAGGGCCCGCAAAATCATTATTATCTGATCGATCACCACCATTTGGCACGCGCGCTATTCGATGAGGGCGTGACGGAAGTGGCGATTACGGTGGTGGCCGATCTTTCCCGTTTAGAGAAAGCGGCTTTCTGGGTCTATCTCGATAACTGCTCCTGGACGCATCTCTACGACCAGAAGGGCAAGCGGCGCGATCACGAGGACCTGCCGAAGCATGTCGAAGGGCTGGTCGATGATCCCTATCGGAGCCTGGCCGGAGCGCTGCGCCGCGCCGGCGGCTATGCCAAGGACAGCGCGCCGTTCAGCGAGTTCCTTTGGGCGGATTTTCTGCGCCGCCGGATCAAACACAAGCAAGTGGCGGCCGAGCCGGATGTGGCGCTTGATACGGCGCTGCGTTTGGCGAAAACTTCCGAAGCCGATTACCTGCCGGGCTGGTGCGGACCGACCAGCTGACCATGATCCGTGATGGCTTGGCCGGATTTTCAGTCGCCGGCCTGTTGCTGCCTTCGGCAATCGCCTATGCCGCGATCGCCGGGCTTTCGCCGGATCATGCAATCGTTGCGACCATCGTGGGTCTGGGCGTATATGCGATATTCGGGTGCTCGCGGTTTGCGATGGTGGCGCCGACATCCTCATCCGCCGCGATTCTGGCGGCGCTGGTCATCTCGATGCAGGGCGGAGCCCCGCAATCTGCCGCGATCGCGGAAGCCGCTGTACTGGCGGCAGGATTTTGCTTTCTAGCCGCAGGCGTGGCGCGGGCCGGCGCGCTATCCAGTTTCATTTCGCGCCCCGTTCTGCTGGGCTTCAGCTTTGGCATCGCCATCACCATTACGGCCAAGCAGTTGCCGGCGATCACCGGCGTGCCCGGTCCGGGCCTAGGCGTGCTGCCGCTGCTTTGGCATTTGTTGACCCATATCAGCCAGTGGCAGCCGGTATCGATGCTGATCGGCGTGGTTGCTTTGGGCGCGCTGTTCGGGCTGCAGCGGGTTCGCGGCTTGCCGGCGGCGGCGTTGGTGCTTGGGCTTGGCGTGGTGCTGTCGCTGACCGTTAATCTGCCCGCATGGCATGTCATGCTGGTTGGGAAGATCGCGATGGCGCTGCCGCATTTTTCCTGGCCAAGTCTGTCACTGGGCGCTTGGACGCAGGTGCTGGAACTGGCGCTGCCGCTGTTTCTGATCCTGTTCGCGGAATCCTGGAGTTCGATTCGCGGCCTGGCGCTGCGGCATGGCGACGCGGTGGTTGCGAACCGGGAACTGTTGGCATTGGGATGCGCCAATGTTGCGGCCGGGCTGTTGCAGGGAATGCCGGTGGGCGCCGGGTTCTCCGCTTCCTCGGCGGCGGAAACGGCGGGGGCGCAGAGTAAGTTTGCCGGGTTAAGCGCCATGACGGTGCTGCTTGCGCTGGTGCTGTTTGGCCGGCCGCTGGTTGCGTTGCTGCCATCGCCGGTGCTGGCCGCCGTCGTCATCGCATCGCTTTTTCATAACCTGAATCCGGCGCCATTGCTTCGGCTTTGGCGCATAAGGCGCGACCAGTATGTCGCGGCCGCGGCGGTCGTTGCCGTGATTTTTCTGGGCGTTCTCGATGGCATGATGGTTGCCGTTGGTCTTTCGCTGCTGGCGCTGGTGCAGCGGTTCGCGGGAACCCGTGTCGAACGGCTGGGGCGGATCGCCGGGACGCATGATTTCGTCAACCTCACGCGTCATTCCGATACGCAAACCGATCCCGGTATTCTGGTGGTGCGGCCGGCGGAGCCTTTGTTTTTTGCCAATGCCGAGCAGGTGCTGACGACGATCGTGTATCAGGCCGAGGCGGAGCCGGCGGTGAAATTCGTTATTCTGTCGCTGGAAGAAAGCCCTGATTTGGACAGCACCGCATTGGACGCGCTTTTGGACTGCGACGCGCGCCTGACGAAACATGGCCGCACGCTGCTTTTGGCGCGGGTGAGGGATCACATCCGCGATCTGCTCACCGCTGCGAACGGCAAAGACCTGGCAAGTGACGCGCGCTCATATCACAGTGTCGCGGATGCGTTTGATGGTGCGCAAAAAGGCTTGGGCGCCAAGCTAACCCGGTAAGCGCTTACACTCTACAGCCGGGCAACAGCTTTCGCAAGTAACCCGATGCCGGCGGTGATTTCTTTCGGGCTTAAAGATGAGTATCCAAGGATGAGGCCGCGCTCGGCGGCGGTGATTTTGGCAAAGCTGCGGGCGCCGATCGCCGGCAACGGATAAATACCGACATCGTAGCGCGCGGCGCCGGCGGCGACGCTGATTGCATCGGGCATCGTATCGGGCAACGTCCACATCATATGCATGCCGGCATCCGAGCCGCTCAGTTTTATTTCTATTCCGAAATAATTCTTCAGGCAGGCGGCCAGCAAATCCCGGCGGGCCAGAAATCATAGGCCGGTCTTGGCCTGTCTTGTCCTACCGCCGCCGGCATGCGGCCGGTAAAGGTGACCGGCGCGCGCGGCCTCGTGCTGCCTGACACCGTCCGAAGGGGGAGGAGCGGCACGTTTAGGGCGCGTTCGGGAAGATATCCCGCCACGAATGTTCCGGCGCCGGTTTTGCATTCCACATAGCCTTCCGAGGTCAGCCAGTCGAAAGCCAGCGCGACGGTATTGCGTGAGACACCAAGCTCCTTCGCGAGATCTCGAGTGGAAGGGAGTTTCAGGCCCGGCCGGAAGCTTCCGACCAGAATGCCGTGCCGGACCTGCCGGTAGATTTGCTCCTGCAATGTCGCGTCGAGATCGCGTCGCAGCACAATCGGGATGCTCAGCCCCAAATGCTAAATGGCCCTAATTAAGCGGGTGTTCTGCATCTCAAAAAACAGCCCACAGAGGTTGTTAGCTGTGACGGAAGCGCATCATACTGAAAACAAAGGCTTCCGGGAAAGAGAAAATCTTGACACTGGGAAAAGAAATGGCCCAATCTTAGCAAATTGAGAGGCTTTCGGTCTAAAGCGTTCTAGCGGCGGCGATTTTGACTATAAACCTGTCAGAATGACTGCAATTGGACGCGCTACGCGGAAAAAGACAAGATTTTGGGCAAAAAACGCCTTTGGCTCCACCCAATATATTGGATTGGACCTATTTTATGATGGATTACTAGTCAAAATAATAAATTGTTCCACTAATCTGGGAGATCTTGATGAGTGACACCACCCCAACCGGACTCGACGTCACCAGCCGCAAGGATGTCGATCTGCTGCACAGCAAAGCGGTAGGCCTGATCGGCGTTCTGTTTCTCACCCTCACCGGATCGGCGCCGATCACCGCCATGTTACTGAATGTGCCGATCGTCGTAGGCAATGGCAATGGTATCGGGGCGCCGGCGGCGTTTCTGGTTGCCACGGTTATTCTGCTTATTTTTTCCGTCGGCTACGCCGCAATGGCATCCAAGGTCACCGCCGTGGGCGGATTCTATTCATTCATCAGCCAGGGTCTCGGACGCGAGCTAGGCATGGCAATGGGATTTGGGTCCGTTGTCGCCTATGCGGTGTTCGAACCTTCCCTATGCGGCGGGTTTGCCTACTTCGCCAACCTGAAACTGCAGGCGCTGTTCGGGATCAACATGCCTTGGCCGGTGCTCGCACTCGGCATGGTCGCGGTCATCGCCGTGCTGACCTATTTTGACATCAAGGTGTCCTCCGCCGTGCTGGGCGTGGCATTGGTCGCCGAGGTCGTCATCCTCGTCGTATTCGATGCCGGCATCTTCGCGCATAGCGGTCATGGCGCGGTGGTGCAGGCCGCGGCGCTGAACCCGATGGCCGCGTTTCAAGGATTCCCGGCCCATGACAAGCTTGCCGCCGGCGCCGCCGGCATTGGCCTGTTTTTTGCCTTCTGGTCCTGGGTAGGCTTTGAGATGGCGCCGAACTACGCCGAGGAATCTAAAGATCCAAAGCGCATCGTGCCGCTTTCGCTCTATATCTCCGTGTTGTTCCTCGGTGTTCTCTACACCATCACCTGCTGGGCGGCGCAGTCCGGCTTTGCGAATATCGATGCCGCAATCGGCGAGGCGCAGAACAGCTCCGCGACATTCTTCTTCGATACCGCAACGAAACTGGTCTCACCCTGGGTCGCGGTATTGATGAGCTACCTCATTCTGACCGGCTCCTTTGCCTGCGGCATGGCGTTTCATAATACCACCTCGCGCTACCTGTACTCGCTCGGCCGGGAGCAAATCATTCCGGCTGCGTTCGGCCGCACCCATAAACATTACAAGACGCCGTATAATGCATCCTTCCTGCAATCCATTGTCGCGGCACTGATCATCATCGCCTTCGCCGTGTTTGCCGGCAGCAATAACGCGGCCACCCAGGCCTACGGCGAACTCTACGGGCTGATGGCGTTGCTCGGCACCATTATCATTCTCTCCGCCCAGGCAATCGTCTCGGTCGCAATCGTCGTCTATTTCCGCCGTGAGCACCCCGAGGACCATCACTGGTGGACGACGCTACTGGCGCCGATCCTGGCCTTCGTCGCGCAGGTCTATGTCGTCTACCTCTGCATATCGAACATGGCGTTTCTCGGCGGCGGCTTCGCCTTCGCGGCGTATATCCCGTGGATCGATCTCGCAGTCGTGGTGTTCGGCCTGCTCTACGCCTTCTACATGAAAAAGGCTGACCCCGCTAAGTTCGATAAGATCGGCCGCCTGGTCTACCAGGGCGTACCGGACCCCGGCATTATCGGCCATAACGAATAAACAAGGAAGCAGCGCTTTTTTGAAGATTATCGGGCGGCCCGATTCAGACTTCGCAGCTCCGCTGCTCAGTCATCGGGACGCCAGCTGCGCAAAAAACTTTATTATGCTGGTTTATGGGCGTTGTCGCGGACAGCGCCCATGAACCAGATTCATAAAAGTCTTTTGCTTCTTTTCTTCAGAAAAGAAGTTACTTGATTCTTGCCTTCAGCTTCAGCCTAACTTGAACGCCAGCACCTCCTCCGGCATCTCCAGGCCCGGTAGGTTACGTGGGTCGGCGATGGGGGCGGCGATGTTGAAGCTGACCGGCACCAACCCGCACCAGACCGGAAATGCATAGTCTTCTTCGTCGTCTTCCGTATGGCCCGTCCGGAGTTTCGCGGAAGCCTCGGAGATTTCCAGCGACATCAGCGTTGTTGCCTTCAATTCCTTTTCGTGGACCGGGCGCAAGCGGTCCCACTGACCGGGGATGACCTTGTTCACAAAATTCTCCAGCTGGTGGCGTTTCTCCTGGTCATCCGTAATTTGCCGCGCCTCGCCGAATACCATCACCGAGCGGTGGTTGAGGTTATAGTTGTAGGCCGAACGGGCAAGCACCAGCGCGTCGACGATCGAGACGCAGACACAGACCTGATGCGTTGCGACTGCGCGCAGCATGCGGCTGGCGGACGAGCCGTGCCAGTAAATCATATTGCCGTCTCGCCATTGCATGGTGGGGGTGACGACGGGCTTGCCCTCGAACACGTAGCCGACGCTGCACATCGGCATCGCATCGAGAATGCCGTGGATCGTTTCAGCGTCATATTTCGCCAGATGGTTGTAACGCTTGACCCTGGTGCGTTCGCTCGGTGCTTTATCCATGAATAATTCCTTCTGCTGTCGTCGCCGCCGAATTATGCGCAGCGCAGCATAAATTTCATAGAGCCGCTTGCGATCGGCAAAATGGAGCCAATACTATATTGACGATAAATTCCTGCGTGCCAGATAACCCCGAATCATGGCCTCCGGAATGATATGATAGCCATTCACCGGCTGTATTTCCCGGACCTCGTTCGAAGTTTTCAGCGCGATATGCCGTCCAGGACATTCCACCGCGATGCAATCATCTACTTCGTGCAGGTCATCCGTATGCACCGGTCCCTGCAGCATTTTCGGTGCCATCGCCTTGGCGCGTGATTTAGCTTCCTGTTTGTCATTTGCAACGAGAAAATAATTGGCATGCAGCTCGCCAAAGATGCCATCTGCATAGGCGCCCAGATTGACGAAATAGAGTTGCTTGCCGCTGGGGGCGGCATGATCGGAAATCTCGACTTCATAGCCATCGACAATGTCCAGCTCCACCCAGGAATCAAGATGCAGGCCGGGAAGGTCTCCCAACCATTGGTCCATGAGCTGTTCGTACGTTGCTTCGATGCTCCCCGCGATGGCGAAGACGACGTCATGCAGCTCGGTATTGCACTTGGGTGCGCGCCCACCGAGAACGACGGCAAACAGCTTGTTGCTCATGCGGCTCGGCCTTTTGCCGCGCGGGTGAGGACGAGAATATCCGAAGCTTCAAGAATGGATTTTGGCGATCCATGTTTGGCAACCTCGATCATCGCCAGTCCCAGTGTTTCCGTTGTGGCGACGGCGGCTGGAAACGCCCATTGCAGAAAGGGCAAGACCGGGGCCATGAACACATAGCCGATACGATAGGCTGGGGTTTTTGAGCGTATGCCGTGCAGCGGCCGGATTACGCCGGGGCGAAACATGTAGGCTGCCTTGAACGGCAAGCGAAGCAGTGCATTTTCCGTCCGGCCTTTAACGCGCGCCCACATGCTGGAACCTTGCTCCGTCGTATCCGCTCCGGCGCCGGTGACGTAGGTGAATACCATTTCCGGATTCAGCCGGCATAAGGTCTGCGCCGCCGCCATTGTCAAATCAAAGGTCATATGCGCATATGCGCCCGGCTTCATACCGCCGGAAGAAACGCCGAGGCAGAAGAAGCAGGCGTCGAACCCGGTAAGCTCGGTTTCGATCGCGCCGTAATTCCAAAGATCCGCATGTTCGATCTCTCGCAGCTTACTGTTCGACACATGTGTCGCCGTGCGGCCGACGGTGAGGACCAGATTTATATTCGGATCGCGCAAGCATTCGCGCAACACGCCCTGTCCCACCATTCCGGTTGCGCCGAATATAATGATTTTCATTGGGTCAGTATCGCAGATTCCCCGCGCGCCGCCATGCTCAGGGTGGAGATTGGATTTTGCGTGCCGCACCGGGCGATTGGCCGAAGCGGGTTTTATAGGCGCGGCTGAACGCGCTCTCGGATTGGTAGCCCGCGGCGTCCGCGATATCGGCCAGCGGCGCCCGGCTTGAAACCAGCCGCCGATGCGCCAGGCTGAGCCGGAGCTCACTCAAAAAGGCGAGGGGGGCGCTGCCGCCGGTTTTCTGAAATAGCCGCACGAAGGTCGCGCGGGAGGCGCCGGCAAGCGCCGCAAGCTCATCCAGCGTCCAATCCCGCTTGGGGTCGCCCAGCATGGCGGTGACGGCCCGGCCGGTCTGCCGATGTGCCAGCAGCGCGATGATGCCGGCTTTGGCCTGGGTCTTCTCAAAGTGCACCCGCAGCACGATGGTGATGATCGCGGTTGCCAGATCCGCCGCGACCGCCACCGAGCCGGCCCCGTCCTCGTCCAGTTCCTCGCGCATGGCGGCAACCAGCCGGGCGATCCGCGCGGCCTGCGGGCCGTAGGATTGCTCGACAATGACGACCGCCGGGAGGCCCGCCAGCACCATGTTGTCGCGGGATTGTTCAAATTTGAACCTGCCGCAGATGAGCTGGGTATCCGGCTCGCCGGTGACATTGGTTTTCAGGGTCAGGCCGTTGCTTAAGTTTCGGCTGACAATCGGACCGCCTGGCTCCGTAAACTCCGTCCTCGCCTTGACGGTATGCCGATCGCCATGCGGCAGCACGGCGATATCCCCGGTGCCTAGCGTAATTCCCCGCGCCTCATGCGTATCCAGCTGGCACTCGCCATGGGTGACGACATGGAAGGGTGCCCAGCCGGCCTCCTCCAAATCATGCGGCGCTGCCCATTTCACGCCGAAATTACAGAGCGCCTGCAGTTCGGGCCGTACGCGGAGCAGCGGCGCAATACCGGCGAAGGCATCCACGCCATTCATGATGGCGATTTGATCCGCATAAACGATTTTTTGCCCCGTTCTGCCATCTCGCCAGCGGTCCTTCCGGTCTAGCTTGAGCCTACGGATATTGGAAAGACCGCGCAAATGATGAACAGGGCCGGGCAGAAGATGAAGGCAATCGTATTGGACTTCCCTAATGGGCCGTTCCGGCTGGCGGAAATTGACCGGCCGGCGCCTGGCCCGGGTCAGGTACTGGTGCGGATTAATGCCAGCGGCGTGAACCCGCTGGATGCCAAAATCCGTGCCGGCGCCGCCGGCCACGCGCGGCATGCCTTGCCGGCGATCGTCGGCATCGACATGGCAGGGGTGGTGGAGGAGGCTGGCCCCGGCGTTGACCGTTTTAAACAGGGTGACGCGGTGTATGGTATGACTGGCGGCGTCGGCGGCGTGCAGGGTTCGCTTGCCGAGTTTGCGGCGGTGGCTGCAGATTTGCTGGCGCTGAAGCCGAAAAATCTATCGATGCGTGAAGCGGCCGCGATGCCGCTGGCTGTTATCACCGCCTGGGAAGGTCTGGTGGACCGAGCACGGGGCAAAGCAGGCCAAACCGTGCTGGTGCAAGGCGGCTCCGGCGGGGTTGGCCATATGGCGGTGCAGATTGCACATGCGCTTGGGGCAAAGGTGTTCGCAACCGACCGTCCCGCCAACGCAGGCTACATCCATTCGCTCGGCGCCAGCCTGGTCCCCAGAGACTTGCCGGTCGCCGAGCAGAAACTGCAGTTTACCGAAGGCAGGGGCTTTGAGATTGTTTACGACACCGTCGGAGGAGGCGTTTTGGACGCCTCTTTCGAAGCGGTCGCGAAATTTGGCCATGTCGTCAGCTGCCTCGGCTGGGGCACGCATGCCCTGGCTCCGTTATCCTTCAAGGCGGCAACGTATTCCGGCGTGTTCACGCTGATGCCGCTGCTCAGCGGAGAGGGCAGGGCGCGTCACGGCGAAATCCTCGCCGAGGCCGCAATTCTGGCTGAAGCCGGTAAATTGCAGCCGCGCGTTGATCCCAGGTTTTTTTCTCTTGTGGAAGTCGAGGCCGCGCATGCGGCGCTGGCTTTAGGTGCAAATGGCAAGCTCGTTGTCGACATCATTTAAGAAAAGGAGGGTAGGATGGAGAAGCTTTTGGACAGTGCCTATCAGGAAAAAATCAGCGCCTATGATTTCGAAGTCACGGTTGCGCGCCTGACCTCGGCGATCGCGCAAGCTGGGCTGAAGCTTTTTGCGCGCATCGATCATGCGGCGGCGGCGCAGGAATTTGGTCTGGAAATGCCGCCGACAATCGTCCTTATCTACGGCCATCCCAAGGGCGGCACACCCATCATGCTGGCAAATCCGGATGCCGCATTGGATCTGCCTTTAAAATTGCTGGTGCGGCGGAGGGAGGATGGAAAAGTCAGTCTGCTGTTCCGGCCGATCGATCAGGTTTTGCAAGCAGCCGGCGTTCCCACGGAGCAGGCGCTGAAACTGGCGCCGGCCCAAAGCTCGATCGCCGCCGTTGTCGTGGCGGCACCAAGCCCGTAGAACGGAATTCCAGGCGCGGCCGACCCCCGTGCATCCGAACTCATTGGTCGATCATGTCCCTTACTTTCGTGGCGATCGCCTCCATGGAAAAAGGCTTGGTGATGACCTGCATACCCGGCTCCAGATGACCATTGCCGATGATGGCATTCTCCGCATAGCCGGTGATGAACAGCACTTTGAGCGTGGTGCGGATAACCCTCGCAGCATCCGCCACCTGCCGCCCGTTCATTCCGCCCGGCAACCCGACATCGGTGATCAGCAAATCAATGCGGATATCCGATTGCAGAATTTTCAAACCGGCAACGCCGTCGCCGGCCTCCAGCACCCGGTAGCCGGCATCCTGCAGCAAATCCACCAGCAGCAACCGCACGGTCGGCTCATCGTCTATCACCAGAACGGTCTCACCAAACCCGCTCTCAAAACCGGCCGCATCCTCGACGACGGCATCGGTAGGCGTCTCACCATGGTAGCGCGGCATGTAGATGCACATCGTCGTGCCGGCCCCAAGCTCGGAATAAACCCGCACTTGGCCGTTGGACTGCCGCACAAAACCGTAGATCATCGACAGGCCAAGCCCGGTTCCCTGCCCAAGCGGCTTGGTGGTAAAAAACGGCTCGAAAATCCGCTCCGCCGTTTCCTTCGACATGCCGGTCCCGGTGTCGGTCACGCACAGCGAGACATATTGGCCCGGCGGCAGATCGCGTTCTTTGCCGGCGGTTCCATCAAGCCATCGATTCGCGGTCTCAATCGTCAGCCTGCCGCCGTCCGGCATCGCGTCGCGCGCATTGATGCAAAGGTTAAGCAGCGCGTTTTCCAGCTGGTTCTGGTCGATCAGCACCGGCCACAGGCCAACCGCACCGACCACCTCCACACTGATATCCGGGCCACCCGTGCGGCGAATCAGCTCTTCCATATCGGAAATCAGCCGGTTTACATTCGTCGGCTTGGGATCCAGCGTTTGCCGCCGGGAGAACGCGAGCAATCTTTGCGTCAGCGCCGCCGCTCGCTTCGCCGCCCCCTGCGCCGCGTCGATATAGCGCGGAATCGCATCCAGCCGCCCCTGCGCCACCCGGGTCTCGAGCATTTGAAGGCTGCCGTAAATACCGGTGAGCAGATTATTGAAATCATGCGCGATCCCGCCTGTCAGTTGGCCGACTGCTTCCATCTTCTGTGACTGGCGCAACGCCTCCTCGGCCTTCTCGCGCTGCGCGATGGCCGCCTGTACGCGATCTTCCAGCGCCTGGTTCAGGTCCCGCAACTCGGCCTCGATCGCGCGCCGGTGCTCAATTTCAATCAGCACGCCAGGGGATCTGATGGCTTCGCCATTGGCGTCCAGATCAACGCGGCCATTGGCTTCAATCCAGCGATACACGCCGTCATGCTGGCGAACCCGATATTCGCTGCGAAACGGGCCGCCGCGCTGCAACGCCTCGCCGATCTCGCCTACAACCCGGTCTCGATCCTCCGCATGGATGGAAGCGGCTACCTCCGCCAGCGAGACGCCGCTACGCGAGCGCTCCGGATCGACGTCGAAGGCACGCGCGAATAACTCATCGCCAAACACGCGATCGGTCTTAACATTCCAGATCCAGGTACCGATAATAGCGCCGGCATCCAGCGCTAGCTGCACGCGTTCGGCCTGCTCAAGTGCTTTCACTTCGCTAGCGCGCACTGCCTCCGCAGCATCGCGCCGCAGCCGCGCCATGGCAATATTGGCAGCGATCCGCGCCAGCAACTCGCGGCTGGAAAAGGGCTTGGTGAGGTAATCATCGGCGCCGGAGTCCAGGCCTTCCACCTTCGCCTCGTCGCCGGCGCGTGCTGAAAGCATCACCACCGGCAGGTCTCGCAAGGCGGCGTCTTCGCGCACCGCCCGAAGCAGGCCAAATCCATCGAGCAGCGGCATCATCACATCGGTGACGAGAATATCCGGCCGCCGGTTGCGCAGCGCCGCAAGGGCAGCCTCGCCATCCCCCACCGGTTCCACCTCGTAGCCATGACCGACCAGCAGCCGGCAAATATAGTCGCGTAGATCGGCGTTATCGTCGGCGAGCACAACATATCGCCGTTCGGCAATCCCCGGCTCCGCGGCGCCCAGGCCAAATTCGCGCGGCGCCTCGGCATCCAGATATATTTCGGCATTACCGGGCAGCCAGCGTAGCGCCTCTTCGACAAAGGTTTGAGACTGCGAAACCTGCAGGATCTGCAAGCCATCCTTCAGAACCTGTGCCGGCGGCAAATGCGCAGCGCCAAGCGGCAGGGTCACGGTAAAGACGGAGCCGGAACCCTCAACGCTTGCCACAGAAATGCGGCCCTTATGCAGCCCCACCAGCTCACGCACCAGCGCAAGGCCGATGCCCGAGCCCTCAAAGCTCCGGCCCTTGGCACCTTCGACTCGATGGAAGCGATCGAAAAGCTTCTCGATCTGGTCAGCTGCAATGCCGGTCCCGGTGTCGCGCACGGTGAGCTCGACTTCGCCATCATGTTCGCGTAACGCAACCTTGATCCCACCTTCAAAGGTAAATTTGAAAGCATTTGACAAAAGGTTGAGAACAATCTTCTCCCACATGTCGCGATCGACATAGACCGGCTGGCTCAACGCCGGCATCTCAACGGTCAGTTCCAGCCCCGCTTTGTTGGTGGCGGCGCGGAAGGAAGAGGTGAGATCCGCGGTCAGGGCAGGCAGATCCGTCGGCCGGTACAGCGCCTGCACCCGCCCCGCCTCGATGCGCGAAAAATCAAGCAGAGAATTCACCAGGCGCAGCAAGCGCAGCGCATTCCTATGCGCCATTTCCAGCTGCTCGCGCTGGGCAGCGGGCAGGTTCTCCGTCGCCAGCGCATCCTCAAGCGGCCCCAGCATCAGCGTCAGCGGCGTACGGAACTCATGCGAGACATTCGAGAAGAAAGCGGTTTTGGCGCGATCGATTTCAGCCAGCGCCTCGGCCCGTTCCCGGGCGCGGTCATATTCATCGGCACGCGCAATCGCGGCCGCGATCTGCGCTGTGAGCAGTTCGACAAAACCCTGGTAGCCGGAATCGAACATGCGGTGCGGATTGAGGCCGGTGACCAGATAGCCGACGGCATCCCCACCCTCCGCCCGGGCGATCGAAGAGACCACGGCCTGCCGCGGGCGATCGAAGAATTCCGGATTTTTTTGCCGGTCCGAATCTCGTTCGAGATCGACCAGAATCGGCGCCCCCTTACCCGCCGCGGCAAGTTGCCAGGCGGCCGGCCCGGTGAGTTCGCCATGATGGGCCGAGCCGATATGCCCATCTGCATCATGCACGGCGGTGAGCTGGAGTGCGCCTGCCGCATCCGCTAGATAAACCAAAGCGAACGGCAGATCTTGCGCGCCGGCCTTAAGGCTGGTCTCCAAACTCGCCATTACCTCGGCGCGGGAAGACGCCGCGGCGAGCCTGCTGCCGACATCGCGCAGCGTGTTCAACTGGCGCTCGCCAATCTCCCGTTCGGTCACCTCGGCCACCACGCATAGCATGCCGCTCGTCACACCTTCATCATCGGCCAGCGGCGAGTATGAAAATGTGTGATAGGTCTCTTCGGCGAAGCCGCTGCGCTCCAGATGCAACAACAGCGCCTCATCCCAGGTCGCCTCGCCGGTGGTGAGCACATGCGAAATCCGGGGGCTGATATCCGGCCAGATCTCCGCCCATACCTTATCCGACCGGCTGCCGATTACCCAATCACGCCGCAGGCCGACCGTTGGCAGATAGGCGTCGTTGCACAGGAAGGTCAGTTCCGGACCCCAGGCCATCCACATGGCAAATCGGGATGTCAGCATAACCCGGACGACAGCGCGCAGGCTTTCAGGCCAGCTGGCCGGCGGGCCAAGCGGCGTCGCATTCCAGTCGCAGGCCAGCATCAGCCTGCGAACTTCGCCGGGCCCTTGCAGCCAGGGTGGCGCGTCGTTTACCGGCAGCTCAAGCGAGTCGATAGTCTTGGACATTGGTATCGATACTACCGGTCATTGAAATGAAATTCCAGATAGACAGTGATCAGAATCACAGTTGAAATCGGTTTATCGACAAAATGAAAAAGAAAATATCTTTCGAAAGAATGAAATTTCTTTAACGCGCACGCCGCGCCGCCGCATTTTTTGGCGCCTCCAAAGTTATATCGTTATCGAAATATAAAAATACGTCAAGGCCGGATTTGCGGGGCCTGGCTGGGCCGCCGATGCGTTCTGCGCCCTTGGGCTCATCGCCTTTCGCCTAAAACCGCACCCGGCGCTCCCCGTCATCCAGTGCCCTGGCGCCATATCCGCTTGCATAGAGCTTTTCGGACCCGTGCAGGCGGCAATAAATGAAATTGCTCGTTACTTCCATCAGCCGCGGCCATTCGACAGTATCGGCCCATACTAACGCAATGTTATATTGCCGCAGAAGCTTGATCCTTATCGCGGAAACTCTCATTGCGGATTTCCACCGCATGCCGCAGCGGGCGCTTTTATCAATCTCCAGCCAGACGCTGGTCTCCGGCAAGCCATGCCGCGCGGCCGCAACCTGGCAAGCGGTTCGGCTGCGTTCCGCAGGCGCGAAACATGCGTGAGATAACGCGGCGCCTTGACAGAGAAGACAAAATCCTCCGGGGTCGCTTAGAACCATTTCAAATAGCTCGCGGGTTTTGTGTTCCATAAAATGTGCCGTTGATTTCGATGGTGCGGAATTTCGATGCGGCAAAGGCAAGCTCATTTTTATGCTTCAACCCCTCAGGGTAGAACACGCCGCGCCACGGCGCATAGGTCCAGCCGGAAATGCCAATCCGGATTTGTGCCACCTGGCCGTCAGACCCGCCAATTTTTAGGCTGCCCGGCAACGCCGGGCCTGATACGGAAGAGACCGCCGGCATAGGGTTCCCGCGCGAGATCTTCAGGGCTGAGTTTTTCCCGGGCGCTTGTAATGTAAAGCTCGTCGAGATTTGTCCCGGCAAAGCAGCACATGGTCGGCTGGCTCACCGGCAGAAAAATCTCCTCGGCAAGTGTGCCGCCCGGCGTGTAGCGGTGCAGACGGCCGCCGCCATGAATGGCGCACCAGTAGTTTTCCGCCGCATCCAAGGCAGCACCGTCCGGAATACCGGGGGTATCCTTGCCGAGCGCGGCGAACTCCCGCCGCGCGCCGATTTTTCCGGCGGATTTGTCATAGACGAATTTGTAGATCTTGCGCGCGTGGCTATGTGAGAGATAGAATTCCGTCTCCGCGGCGTTGAACGCCATGCCATTGGTTAGATAGGTGAAATCCCTGTGCGCCACCAGGCCTTCCATCTCACTGAAGCTGTACAACATGGCCTCGGCATTGGTCTGCACGCCGGGGGCCGGGTCCGTCATCACCCCAATCCAGAAGCGGCCGGTGCTGTCGCAGGCAGTCTCATTAAACCGAATCAGTTTCGGGTCGAAAGGTGCGGGCGCCAGCAGCGTGAGATCGTTCGAGACGAGATCCAGCCAATACAGCCCATTGCGCAACGCAACCATCGCGCGGCCATGGCCATCCAGCGCGAACCCGCCGATATCCGCCGTCAGCGGCCAATGCTTCTGCTCGCCATTGGCAAGGTTCAGCCGATGCAGCGCCGGCGCCTTGATGTCTGCCCAGTACAAAGAATTTTCAGGCGGCACCCAGAGCGGCGATTCCCCAATGATGGCCTTTGCGTCCAGTACCAGTTCGATATTCATAGCTCCCCCCGCGCCGCCAGCATTTTGATCCGGTCGGCGGTCCGAAGCGCGATCGCCTGAATGGTGAGCGAAGGATTGACGCCGCCGGTGGTGGGAAACACGGAGCCGTCGCAGACCCATAAATTCGGAATATCCCAGCTCCGGCAATCAGCATTCACGACACTGGTTTCACGATCGAAACCCATTCGGGCGGTCCCGGCCAGATGATTGGTATCATCCTTCTGCTCAAAAATATCCTTGGCACCAATCGCATCCAGGCTCATGCGCATCTGCTTCAGCGCATGATTAACCATGCGCCGGTCGTTATCCAGCCAGGAATAGCTGATGCGGGCAATCTTCAATCCATACTGATCGGTCTCATCGGCGAGGGTTACCCGGTTACGCTCATCGGGCAGCATTTCACCGACCATTTTCAGCCCGACCTGATGGTTGTAATGGGTCATTTCCTCGCGCAGTTTTGCACCCCACAGCCCGCGTGCACCGGTCTGGATCGAAGCCCATTCAATCGGCAGCGGGCCCTGCGCCATCCAGCAATAGCCGCCAAAAAAATCCTTGCCTCTGTCCTCGTAATTCCAGTGCTCCGTAATGGTCAGCGAAGGCGGGCCCTTATACCAACGCACCTCCTCATCCATTTTGCCGAACACCGCCTGATTGCTTTGCGTCATCAAATTCTTGCCGACCAGGCCGGAGGAATTGGCAAGACCATCCGGATATTGATCACTCGCCGAATTCAGCAACAGCCGCGGCGTCTCAATCGCATAGCCGGCGACCACCACATTACGGGCGCGCTGAAAATGCCACTTATTTTCACGATGATAATGCACACCCGTCGCCCGGCCGCTGCCGGTCGTCCGGCCGCCGTTCACTTCAATGCGCCCCGCCATTGCCAGATCGCGGATTTCCGCACCGGCCGCCAGCGCCCGCGGCAAATACGTATTCAGCGTGCTTTGCTTGGCGTTGGTCGAACAGCCAAACCGGCAAAATCCGCGATAGACGCAAGGCGGCGATTTCCCGCGCGGGGCGGAGACGGTCGCAAGCGGGGTCTCGGTCCAATCATAGCCGAGCGCCTCGCAGCCTTTGGCCAGCAGCATGCCGGCGGCATTTACCTCATGCGCGCGGTACGGGTAGCGCGGGCGTTTAGGTCCCCATGGGTAGGTAACCGGTCCCGAAATGCTCAAATCGCGCTCGACCTCGCCGTAATATTTCCACATCTCCTGCCAGTCGAGCGGCCAGTCCGCGCCATAACCGAGCTGACTGCGGCTTTTAAACCATTCCGGGCGAAACCGCAGCGAGACCATGGCGAAATGCACCATGCTGCCGCCAACGGCTTTGCCGCTATTTTTGCCGCCCATGGTCAGTGCGTTTTCGCCCTCGCAAATCCGCCGATCCAGCCAGTATAATTTGTTCTGCTCGGTCTCATCGGAGGCGAAATCATCCAGGGGACGAAAATACGACCCGGCTTCCAAAGCTATGACGGAAAAACCCTGCTCCGCGAGTCTTGCGGCCAGCGTGCCGCCGCCGGCGCCGGTGCCGATGATAACGAAATCCACCTCCTCATCCTGGCGGTATTCGCGCATTGGCAGCCAGCCGCCTGGCACCATCACATCCGGCGCGCGGCCATTCGCGGCCCTCGGTTCGGCGTTGTGCAGCTCAGCGAATTTTTGCATTTATCTTCGCGGTCCGGCCGCCGTCTCCGGGATAGGCTTCAGCCGCCTCCCAGGGATCCCGCCGGTCGGCCTGCATGCGGACATAACCGCGCGGACTGGCCGGCCCGCCGAACCCTATCTCGCTCCAGCCCGCAGGCTGCGCATAAAAGGCCGAGGGAATTTCGGCGAGGATGCGCCGCTTGAAAAACAACGCCGGCGGCACATTTTGCCATGCGGCGTTGTCAAGCTCGCCGTTCTGACAACGGGTCAGCAGCGCGTCCGCATTTTCCGGCCAAAGGTCATAGAAGGGAACGCCATAGTTCTCTCGCGCTTCCGCATCCAAGGCAGCCAGCCCGATTTTCCACGCGTCTCCGTCATACGGCATGGGTTCATAGCGTGTGCCGGAGGCGCCGTTGATTTGCAGATGCCGGTCCACATGCGCGGCGAGCGGAATTTTAACCTCCCCCTCAGCCTGCGGCAAAATCCGATCGCACAGCGCCTGCAGAATCCGATATTCCTGAATTGTAAAAAATAATGGCTCGTCCTTTACCGAAATCCGTTCATCGATCGCTTGGCGTGTCGGATCGTTCCAAGACATGCCTTCACGTTTCGAAAGCACGTCATATCCGGGAAAGCGGTTGGTCACTCCGTTTTGCCCTTGCCCGGCAACACGCCGGCCAGCATTTCGCGCGCGCTCTCTTTCAGCACACTGGCGAGCTCGGGCTCCTTCGGCAGCATCGACAGAAAATTCTTCGCATCCTTGAACGTAATATGCGGCGGCAGCGGCGGCACGTTCGGGTCGGTGCGCACTTCCAAAATCACCGGCCGGTCGGCGTTCAGCGCCTCGTCCCAGGCGGCGGAAAGCTTTTCGGGATCATCACAATAGACCCCCTTCAGGCCAAGCAGTTCCGCATATTTATGATACGGCATATCCGGAATCGCCTGCGTGGACTCCGTCTTGCCTTCGCCCAGCTGCACCCGTTCCTCCCAGGTCACCTGGTTCAAATCCTGGTTGTTGAGCACCAGGACAATGAATTTCGGACTGGACCATTGCCGCCAGTATTTCTTCACCGTGATCATCTCATTGATGCCGTTCATCTGCATCGCCCCATCCCCCATGAAGGCGATGACGGTGCGCTCCGGAAAAGCAAATTTCGCGGCAATCGCATACGGTGTCCCGGCACCCAGCGACGCAAGCCCGCCGGACAGCGAGCCTTTCATACCACGCCGCATTTTTATATCCCGCGCATACCAATTGGCGACGGAACCAGAATCACCTGTCATGATGCAGTTCTCGGGAAGTTTCGGCGACAACTCCCAGAACACCCGCTGCGGATTGATTGGATCGGCCGGATGCATGGCGCGCTTCTCCAGCAGTTCCCACCATTTAATAACATTATTCTCAATCTCGTCGCGCCAACTCAAATCCGTCTTCTGCTGCAACAGCGGCAGCAATTTGCGCAAGGTGGTGGCGCTATCGCCGACCATGTTGATTTCCATCGGGTAGCGCAGCGACAGATTCGCCGGGTCGATATCGATCTGCACGCCGCGTGCCTTGCCCGGCTCCGGCAAAAATTCCGAATAGGGAAAGGCCGAACCGATCATGAAAAAAACATCGCAGCCCTTGAGCATATCCCAGCTGGGCTTGCTGCCGAGCAGGCCGAGCGAGCCGGTGACATAAGGCACATCATCCGGCACCGCCGCCTTGCCCAGCAAGGCCTTGGCAACGCCGGCGCCCAGCCGTTCGGCGGTGGCCATTATCTCATCGGTGGCGTGCAAAGCCCCGGCGCCCACCAGAATGCCGATCTTTTTGCCGGCGTTCAAAACATCGGCTGCCTGCTGCAATAATGCATCGTCTGGCGTCAGCGCCGGCATGGCGTAGCCAATGCCGGTATGGGTGGCGCCATGGGTATTCGGCGGGTCTTCATAGGGCAGCAATTGCAGATCATTGGGCAGAATGACGCAGGTAACGCAACGCTTCGAACTGGCGATGCGCACCGCGCGGTCGATCATATGCCGGACCTGTCCAGGCACACTCGCCGTCATCACATATTCGGTGACGTCGCTGAACAGGTTTTGCAGATCCACCTCCTGCTGATAGCTGGCGCCGAGCGAGATGCGCGCCTGCTGGCCGATCAACGCCACCACCGGGGTGTGATCCAGTTTGGCATCGTACAGCCCGGTCAGAAGATGGATCGCCCCCGGGCCGGAGGTCGCATAGCAAAGCCCCGGCTGGCCGGTGAACTTGGCATGGCCGGAGGCCATGAACGCCGCCATCTCCTCGTGCCGGACCTGGACATAATGCATATATTCAGCAGCTTTCTCGAGCGCGATATCAAGGCCGCCGACGCCGTCTCCGGGATAGCCGAAAACCCGGCTCAATCCCCATTCCGACAGCCGCTTCCACACAAATTCCGAAACATTTTGGGCCATCATCTGCTCCTAATCATCAGGGTGCGCGCGCATCAGCGCGAGGGAAGCAAGGCCGGCCAGTGCCAGGCCGACAAAACTGGGCGGGGCAGGGATCGGTGGTCCATCCACCATGTTCTGCCGCCAGTTACGCCAGCCGCCCATGGCGCGCGACACGCCGAAAATATGGAAACCAACGCCCGCAATGCCCATAGCGGAGGTAAGCCCCAGCCAGAACCGCGTGAACCGGTGGTTCTTGCGGGCGTCGCCGACAGCCGCCCTAGCCATTAGCATCGCCGCCGTGGGCGGCAGCGTCACCGGCAAAAACATTGCCGGATTTTGAAATGCGCCGCGAAAATGCAGCAGCCCGGCCTCACCGGTGGTGCCAAGCAGGCTGAGTGCTGTGGTCAGCCCCAGCATGCGGCCGGCACTTTGTCCCAGCAGTCTCGGGTTTTCAGCCGGCGCCGTGTCGCGCACCCGTTCAGCCAGCAGGCCAAATAATCCGGACAGCCCAATCGCCGCCGGCGCGCCGAGCGGGGCCGAATAAAACAGATTCTGCCAGCAAAACCCGCCGGGTTTTTTGGTGACATTGTATAAATGAAAACCGGTCCCGGCGAGGCCAGTCGCAGCGGTCAACCAAAAGATCGAACTACGCGCATGGTGCTTGCCGGCCGCATCATCGCCATGCCCGTGCAGACTAGCGGCGAGTGCGACCAGTGATGTCAGAATTGGCGTAATCATCGCCCGGTTCTGAAAGTCGCCGCGGTAATGCTCAACCGCGCTATCCATCAAAACCGATGCCGCCAAAATGCCCGAGCTACGGTTAAGCCGTTGCGCCGCTTTAACCGTTGCCCGCTTGCCAGCGTCCTGCGGCGCCAGCTGCGCTGCACGCGGCCGTGCAACCGCTCTATCCTGGCCGGCGAGGGTTTTCGAACGCGCCATGCTGCTCCACCGCTAGTTCACCAGGGGTAAAGTTGGACGGCGCTGAGATTTAAAAATGGGGAGGCGGATTAAAACTTTGCAAGCTAGGCTCCTGGTCCCACCGAAAATTAAAACGGCAACATTATCCGGACAGGGGCTCGCCGCTTGGTTTCCAAAAATCCGCAGGCTGTATAACGAAATTATGACATTGCGCGCGCTGCTTCTCGCGGTTCGCCGCCGGCATCCAAAACTTTAAATCAGCGCGCAGGCGCCCACATGGCATTAACAATGCGCGCCGCTCACGAACACGTCCTGAAACCGGCCTGCCAGAAAGGAAAATGAGAAATGTCCGACACTTCGGAAGAACAGGAAATTCGGGAATGCGCCTACGCATTGTGGCAGGAGGCCGGTTCTCCGGAGGGTGAGGAAACCACCTTCTGGCTTAAGGCGGAGGAGATCATTGCCGAAAGAAAGGCGCATGCGGATGTGGATGCCGCAGGCGAGGAGAGCTTTCCAGCCAGCGACCCAGTCAACCATATGTAATTTTTGACCCGCTGCCGGGCTAGGCGCCACAGCCTGGCAGGAGCGGCGCCCGATCTCGTAGCCATCATTAGCAGCCGCCGAATGCCTGGTCAGATTCCTCTGGCTGGGCATTTGGCGCGTTGACAACGGTGGCCATTCGCAAGCTAATTATGGAGAGAAGATTACGGCGGCGTCGCGGCCGATGCCGGGGCATGTAAGCGCGGAGGGAGTAAGATATGGCGTTACCCGCTGAGCCGCCGCCGAGATGGAAATTTCCCCACATACCCGGACTGGTCTGGCGGATACTCAGTTTCGTCCTGGCGGCGCTGGTCCTGTATTTTTGCTTCACGCAATGGAATCGCTGGCAGGGCGAATCCCGCTACCAGACCACCGAGGACGCCTATCTGCAAACCGATCTCACCCCGCTCAGCGCTCAGGTCGCGGGCTATGTGCAAAGCGTTCCGGTGCAGGATTACGCCCATGTCCGCGCCGGCCAGCTGATTGTCCAGATCAACGACGCTAATTATCGCGCCGCCGTCGCCCAGGCGCAGGCCAACGTCGCCTCGGCCGAGGCGCAGGTGGAAACCGTGCAGGCGCAGCGGCCATTGCTGCAGGCCAATCTGCTGGCAGCCCAGGCAGTCGTTGCAGCGGCAGAAGCGAACTTCACCCAGGGCGGCCGCGATGTCGCCCGGCAATCACGGTTGCTCAGTTCCGGTTCCTCCTCGCAGGAACAAGTGGAACGGATCGAGACCACGCACGCCCAGCTGGCGGCATTGCTGGCGCAGAACCGCGCGGAGGTGGAGGCCGTTGCCCGGCAGATCGATCTTCTAACCCCCCAGATGAAGCAGGCCCAGGCCGCTTTGGCTGCCGCGAATGCATCGCTGACACTGGCGGAAATCGACCTCGGCTACACAATGATCACCGCACCCACGGACGGCGTCATCAGCATCCGGCAGGTGCTGCCGGGTCAGTTCATCGCCGCCGGCACGCAGGTCACCACGCTGGCGCAGCTGCCGCTGGTCTGGGTGATCGCCAATTACAAGGAAACCTCGCTCACCCATGTGGTGATCGGCGATGCCGCAACAATCACGGTCGATCCGTTTCCCGGGCACCGGCTGCGCGGCCATGTGGTGGCGATATCGCCGGCTTCGGGCTCCGAACTCGCTTTGCTGCCGCCGGATAACGCCACCGGCAATTTCACCAAAATCGTCCAGCGCATCGCCGTGAAAATCGCCATTGACGATCAGGGTGGACTGGCCGGCCGGCTGCTCCCCGGCATGTCGGCCATCCCGACGATCGACACGGTTCTGCCCAACGGCCAGCGCCCGTGAGTGCCGCCGCCGGGCCGGCCACGCCCGCCGCGTTGCCTGAGGCTCCGATCCCCTGGCTGGGTCTGACCGCGGTGTTGCTCGGCACCTTCATCTCCACGCTGACCGGCAGGCTCTCTAACTTCGGCCTTACCGATATTCGCGGCGCCGTGCATGCCGGCTTCGACGAAGGCGCCTGGATCACAACCTCCTTTACGGCGGCGCAGATGCTGGTGACGCCCTTCGCCGTATGGATCGGCAGCATCTACGGGCCGCGGCGGATTTTGATGATCGCCGCGATGGTCTTTGCCATCAGCTCAGCCATCACCCCGTTCTCGTTGAACCTGTCCACCCTCCTGGTCCTGCAATTCATCAGCGGCCTCGGCTCCGGCTGCTTCATTCCGCTTACTTTGAGTTTCATTCTGCGGGTGATGCCGATGCGCCTCTGGGCCTATGGCATTGCGCTCTATGCGCTCAACCTTGAACTCTCGCTGAATATCTCGGCCTCGCTGGAAGGCTGGTATGACGAAAATCTCTCCTGGCATTGGGTCTTCTGGCAGAACGTGCCGCTGGCTTTGGGGATGTATGGCTGCCTGCGCTGGGGCGTTAAACACCAGCCGCCGCCGAACGACATTCACCGTGACGTCTATGGTCTAGCCAGCTACGGGATCGGCTTTGCGTTGATCTATGCCGCACTCGACCAGGGCAACCGGTTGGATTGGCTGAATTCCGGCCTGATCTGGGGGCTGCTGCTTGCCGGGGTGATCATGCTGGTGGCCTTCGTCATCCATGAGGTCACAACCCCGTTTCCCTGGCTGGATTTTAAAGCCGCATTCCGCTGGCCAATCCCTCTACTGCTGCTAAATATCAGCATCCTGCGGCTTACCATCCTCTCCACCGCATTTCTCATCCCCTATTATTTGGGTGGCGTCCGCGGCTTCCGCGCTTTGCAGGTTGGCGACACCTTGATCTGGATCGCGGCGCCGCAGCTGATCATCTGTCCGTTCGCCGCGTTGATGCTGCGGCGTTTCGACCCCCGCATCACCGCCGGCGCCGGCCTCTGTCTGGTCGGCTACGCCTGCATGAGCGTCGCCTATTCGCTCACCCCAGGCTGGGGCTCCGATCAGTTTCTGCCGTCGCAATTATTGCAGGCGGTAGGCCAGAGTTTCGCGCTTTCAGGCATGGTTTTCGTCGGCGTGCTAAATCTGCGCCTGCGGGAGGCCCTGACCTTCGGCGCCATGCTGCAAACCGCCCGGCTGTTCGGCGGCGAGGTCGGCACGGCCTTCATCGCCACCATGGCGCGGCTGCGTGAGCAGCGCGCCTCCAACCTCATTGGCCAACATTTGCAGCGCGGCACGCTCAATGTGCAGCATCGCCTGGCGATTTACGGCCATGTCGTCGCGCGCGGCGACCATCCGATAACGGCGGCCCCCGCACTTCTCGGAAATGTCGTGCGGGTGGTGGCAACCACCCAGGCGACGATAGATAGTTTCGTCGGCGTGGCGATGGTTGCCGGGGTCGGGCTGGTGATCCTGGCCATCATCCTGCCACCGCCGCCCCGCACCCCCGCCTCATACGTGCCGATTTTTCATCGAGAGCACGCCGAATGATCCGGCGGGCGGTTCGTTTCATGGCCGCAAGAAACTGTCTATCCTCCCTTTCGCTGCTTGCCGTGACCTCCTGTGCGCTCGGCCCGAATTACGCGCCGCCGACGCCGCCAAAGGGCGCCGCAGCCCCCTTCGTTTCCGCATCCGCCACCATGACCAGCAACGCGCCGGTGCAGAACGATTGGTGGCGCCTCTACAATGATCCGGTGCTAAACGGGCTGATCGTCCAGGCCTTCGCCGCCAACACCGACCTGCAGGCGGCGGAAGACAATCTGGCGGCCTCGCGCGCGGAATATGAAGGCGCGCGCAACGCCTTGCTGCCGCAGACCGACGCCACGTTCGGCGCGACCTATGGGCGGGATCCCGTCACCAATGAAATTCTCGAAATCGGCGGCCATAAGCCGAAGACGACCTGGCTTTTCGACTCAACACTCGACGTTTCCTATGAGCTCGATCTGTTCGGCCATGTCCGGCGCACGATCGAGGCGGCGCGCGACAATGCCGAAGCGGTAGCGGCGGCCAATGCGGATCTGCGGGTGACGATCGCGGCGGAAACCGCTCGCGCCTACGGCCAGGTCTGCACGCTCGGCGAAGAGCTCGCGGTCGCAAACGCCTCGCTCGATCTGGTCGGCAAGCAGCAGCAGATTGTCCAGCAGCAGTTCGACGCCGGCGCCGGCTCGGAATTCGACGTAGTGCGCTCGCAGGTTCTGGTCTCGCAAACCCGCGCTACGCTGCCGCCGCTCGAAGGCGCCCGCCGCGCCGCCGTCTTCGAACTGGCCGACCTGCTGGGCGAGACGCCGCAGAACGCACCGTTTTCCGTGGAAAACTGCGCGACCCCGCCGCAGTTGATCGCTTTGATCCCGGTCGGCGACGGCGCGGCATTATTGCAGCGCCGCCCCGATATCCGGGAGGCCGACCGCAAGCTTGCGGCTGCCTTGGCCAATGTCGGCGTGGCGACCGCGGATCTGTTTCCGCGCGTGACGCTGACGGGATTCTACGGGGGTGCCGCCAGCCAGATCAACATGTTGGGCTCGAATAATGGCCTGGTCTGGGGCGTCGGCCCGGCCATCAGCTGGAGCTTCCCGAACATGGCGGGACCGCTGGCGCGGCTGGCGCAGGCCAAAGCCAGCCAGCGCGCCGCTGTCGCAAGCTATGATTCGGTGGTTCTTGAGGCATTGAAGGAAACCGAGCAGGCGCTGGCGACCTATCGGGCGGAGCTCGATCACCATGCGGCTTTGGCCGCGGCGCAGTCCGAAGCCCAGCATGAATTTGCGTTGGCGCAGGATGAATTCTCGGCCGGCGGCATCAGCAATCTCGATCTGCTGAACGCCGAGACGACCGTGGTGTTGGCTAATGGCGCGGTCGCGCAGTCGGACGCCGCACTGGTGCAGGACCAGATCGCGGTCTTCAAGGCGCTCGGCGGAGGTTGGCAATAACGCCGCGCCTGAGCTATGCCCTTTAGGTAAACGTCAGCGCCAACCGGAGAGCCTAGTATATGAGCGAGTCTGAAGCCCCGCTGCTCATCACGCGTGAAAACGGCATTGCGCGGCTGACGCTGAACCGCCCGAAAGCCGGCAATGCCATCGACATCCCGCTGGCGCGTGCCCTAATGGAAGCGGCAATCGAATGTGATGAAGACGACAGCATTCGTTGCGTATTGCTCACCGGCACCGGCCGGTTGTTCTGCGCCGGCGGCGATATCAGCGGATTTGCCGGCGCCGGCGAGAAAGTCCCGTTTCTGCTGAAAGAAATCACCGCCTATATCCACAGCGCCGTCTCGAGATTCTCGCGCATGGATAAACCAATGGTGACTGCCGTCAACGGCCCGGCGGCGGGCGCCGGCCTCAGTTTTTCGCTGCTGGGCGACATCGCGATTGCGGCGCAGTCGGCGCATTTCACCATGGCCTATACGGCAATTGGTCTGAGTCCGGACGGCGGTGCCACCTGGCTGCTGCCGCGGCTGATCGGCCTGCGCCGCGCGCAGGAAATGACCCTGTTGAACAATCGGGTCTCGGCCGCGGAAGCCGTTGAAATCGGGCTCATCAGCCGGGTCGTGGCGGACGATGCGCTGATGGCGGCAGCCGATGACGTGGCCGGGCAACTGGCCAATTCCGCCACCCGCGCGCTCGGCCGCTCCCGCAACCTGCTGCTGTCCAGTTTTGGCAACGCATTGGAAGAACATCTGGAGCTGGAATCCCGCGGCATCGCCGCCGGCGGTCGCGATCCGGAAGGCAAGGAAGGCATGGCCGCCTTCCTCGCCAAGCGCAAACCGGATTTCCGGGCAGTATAACCCCCATCGCATCAAGCGGAGCAAACCGATGACCTTTGAAACCATTCTCGTCGAACAGCACGGCGCCGTCACTTTGGTGCGTCTCAACCGGCCGCAAGCGCTGAACGCGCTCAACAGCCAGGTACTGGCCGATCTCATTGTCGCTTTCGCCGCCTATGATTCCGACCCCGGCCAGCGCTGCCTGGTGCTGACCGGCAGCGAAAAAGCCTTCGCCGCCGGCGCCGACATCAAGGAGATGCAGGACAAGGGATTTGCCGCCATGTTCGGCGAGAATTTCTTCGCCGGATTCGAGAAGGTCACCGCAACCCGCAAACCCTGGATCGCCGCGGTCTCCGGCTTCGCTTTGGGCGGCGGCTGCGAACTGGCCATGATGGCCGATTTTATCATCGCCGCCGATACCGCGAAATTCGGCCAGCCTGAGATTAAGCTCGGCGTCGCCCCAGGCATGGGCGGCTCGCAGCGCCTGACCCGCGCTGTCGGCAAAGCGAAATCCATGCAGATGTGCCTGACCGGCCGCATGATGGACGCAGCCGAGGCCGAGCGCGCCAGCCTGGTGGCGGAGGTTGTCCCCGCTGCGGAACTTTTGGAAGTCGCGCTGAAACAGGCAAAAACCATCGCCGAAATGCCGCCTTTGGCCGCCATCGCCAATAAGGAGATGGTCAACGTCGCCTTTGAGAGCACCCTTGGCACCGGCCTTCTGTTCGAGCGCAGACTGTTCAACGGCCTCGCCGCCACCGCCGACAAGCAGGAAGGCATGGCCGCCTTCATCGAAAAGCGGAAAGGAATTTGGCGCGCGGAGTAAGTCGCGCTAATAGTTAACTACGTTGAGTTAACTATGGCACGAAACATCCAGTCGAAAGAGCAATAAATGGCGCTGAAAACCCGGGTCACCGAACTCATGGGCATCGAACACCCGATCATGATGGGGGGCATGATGTGGGTCGGCCGCGCCCCGCTTGCCGCCGCGGTCTCCAACGCAGGCGGCCTTGGCATCATCACCGCGCTCACTCAGCCGACCCCTGAGGATCTGCGCCTGGAGATCGGCCGCACCCGCGAGCTGACCGACAAGCCCTTCGGCGTCAACATCACGCTGCTGCCGATCGTCAACGCGCCGCCTTATGCCGAATTCAGCCAGGTGATCATCGAGGCCGGCATCAAGGTCGTCGAGACTGCCGGCCATAAGCCGCAGGAGCTTGTCGACGAATTCAAAAAACACGGCATCAAGGTGGTCCATAAATGCACCTCCGTCCGCCACGCTTTGGCCGCCGAGCGCATGGGCGTCGACGCTATTTCGATCGACGGTTTCGAATGCGCCGGCCATCCGGGCGAGGATGACGTGCCCGGCCTGATCCTCATCCCCGCCGCCGCCGCCCGCGTCAAAATCCCGATGATCGCGTCGGGCGGCTTCGGCGATGGCCGCGGCCTGGCGGCGGCTCTGGCGCTGGGCGCCGACGGCATCAACATGGGCACGCGTTTCTGCGCGACGAAGGAAGCGCCGATCCATGACAACGTCAAAGAACTTTACGTGCAGAACGATGAGCGCGGCACGCATCTCATCTTCCGCAAGCTGAAAAACACCGGCCGCGTCGCCAAGAACAGCGTCTCCGACAAGGTCGTGGAAATCCTCGCCGACCCCGCTTCCACTTTCGAGAATGTCGCGCATCTGGTGCGCGGCATCCAGGGCCGCGAAGCGCTGGAAACCGGCAATGTCGATGCCGGGCTGGTCTGGGCCGGCCAGATCCAGGGCCTGATCCACGACATCCCGACCTGCGCTGTGTTGATCGACCGCATCATGGCCGAGGCCGAAGAAATTATCTCCTCACGCCTGACCAAAATGGTCGCCTGAATGCAAGGCTGAAAATGACCGATGACGAAATGGCGGCGGCAATCGGTCTATTGGCCGGCGTGCACCGCGGTGCCGATCTGATCGAGGCGCTGAACGCGACGCCGTCCAGCGTCGCGCAAGCGCACGGCATTCAGGACAGCGTGGCGGCGGCGCTGGGCGAAGCCGCCGGCGCATTCAAGGCCAACGCACCATCCGGCGGCCCGAATGTGCGCGGGCTGATCTATGCCAGCCGGATCTTTGAGAGTCCGGCGCGGATCGCCGCAAACGATCCGTCGCATAACGGCGTCGAAGGCGAAATCGCGTTCCGCTTTCTACGCGACCTGCCGGCGCAGGAAGAGGATTATTCCCGCGCCGAAGTCGTGCAGGCGGTATCGGCCATGGCCGCGATTGAAATCGTCTCCGGCCGCTACCGCCAACCAAAATTGCGGCCGGCGCTGGAGCAGCTGGCGGACTGCCTGATGAACGGCGCGCTCATTCGGGGCCCGGAACTGACCAACTGGCGGCCGCTGGATATCGCCAATTTGCGCGTAAAAGCCTGGGTAAATGGCGAACAGGTCCTGCAGCAGATCGGCGGCCACCCCATCGGGGACCCGGTCGGCGTCGCGGTCGCGCTGGTAAACATGCTTCGCCAGCAAGACGGCATCAAAGCCGGCCAGATCGTAACAACAGGCAGCTGCACCGGCATCCGGTTCCTGCAACCAGGCGACCGCTTCGAAGTGGAATTCGAAGACCTGGGCGCTGTGGAAGTATTATTTGTAGCTTAGGCAAGCACTTCTTTTTGTGAACAAAAAGAAGCAAAAAAACTTTGTATTCTACGCAATGGGCGGTGGCATCTCCAATGCCCATGGCCCAGAGTAACAAAAGTTTTTTGCGGCGCTTTTTTCAAAAAGCGCCTTCTTTCCTTACCTTCCGCGCCTCTCCTTCTGATCCTTGGCCAGCTTCCGCAGCAGCATGTTGCGCTTCAGGGATGAGAGGTAGTCCACGAACAGCACGCCGTTCAAATGGTCGATTTCGTGCTGCAGGCAGGCGGCGAGCAGGCCGTCGCCTTCGATTTCGCGTTTGATGCCTTGCTCGTCCTGGTAGCGCACTTTCACCCGGGCCGGGCGGGTTACTTCGGCATATTGGTCGGGCAGGGAGAGGCAGCCTTCCTCGCGGGTGGCGAGCTCGTCGGATTTGGCGACCACTTCCGGGTTGACCAGCGCGATCGGGGAGGGGGTTTTGTCGGGCGCGATATCGATCACGATGACGCGCAGCAGCGATCCAACCTGCGGGGCGGCGAGGCCGATGCCGGGCGCCTTGTACATGGTGGAGAACATTGCCGGGATCAGCGAGCGGACGGCTTCGGCATCCGCCGGGGTAACGGCGCGCGCGGTTTTGCGCAGGGTCGGGTCCGGCACGATCAGGATCGGCAAGGGCTTGGGCAGGGTTTCGGCATCTGTAACTAACATGTCACGGCTTTAACGCTGGTATGGCTGCAGATCAATTCTCCCCTTGCAACCCCTGGCCGATCTGACAACATGGGATAGATCGGTTGCCGAGGTCGGGGCCGGTGCCTGCTTCGCTCAATTGGGGGAGCCAACTGATGAATACGCGTGTTTTCACTTCGCCGATGTTTCTGGGGTTCGACCATCTCGAGCAAATGATCGAACGGGCCGCCAAAACCTCGTCCGACGGCTACCCGCCCTATAATATTGAGCAATTAAGCCCGATTTCGCTGCGCATTACGCTCGCGGTCGCGGGTTTTACCATGGATGACCTGCAGATTACCCTCGAAGACAACCAATTGGTAATACGTGGCAGGCAGACTGACGACGGGCATGGCCGGGTGTTTCTGCACCGGGGGATTGCCGCCAGGCAGTTCCAGCGGGCGTTTGTCATTGCCGAAGGAATCGATGTCAAAGGCGCCTGGCTCGATAATGGGTTGTTGCATGTCGACCTCGTGCGGCCGGTGCCGCAGCCGGTGGTGAAGACAATCCCGATCACCAAGGGCCAGACGAAGACTTCGGTAGGCCCGACTCGGACGGTCGACGGAAAGTCGAGCTGTCCGGATACCTGATTAAATCGGCTGCCGCGCTTAACCTCGCCTAACGCATCATTCTCCCTGCTAAAACCGAAAAGAGCTTCGAAGCTCCTCACAAAAAACTTGGCGCTGAAAGGTTAAAAAAATGGACCTAAAAACACATGACGGCTCCGCTCAGATCCTGCCGGGGGCTGTATTCGATATTCACCACATCTCCACCGCCGAACTTGCGACCCTGGGGATGGAGGAGATCGCCTTCGTCAAGCCGATCATGACGGAAAAAGGTCCGGCCTTCGCCATCCACGCCGCCGACGGCACGCCGATGGCAATCGCCTCCGACGCCTCGCTTGCCCAGGCCGCGATCATCCAGCACGACATGGTGCCGAACCTGGTGCATTAACGATAATACAGCCGGAAATCAGCGTTTCCGGCTGTTCGACTTCAGCAGAATGGAGCAGGGTCCGCGTAAGGAAAAAACGCCGTAGAGGACAAATCCAATGAGCGACGATCTGGTTTTATATACGAATCCGATGTCGCGTGGCCGTATCGCCCGGTGGATGATGGAGGAGATCAGCCAGCCTTACGAAGTCGTATTGCTGGACTACGCGACCACGCTAAAGGCGCCGGCTTATCTAGCCATCAATCCGATGGGCAAAATACCTGCGCTCACCCATGGCGATGTAGTGGTCACCGAATGCGCGGCGATTTGCGCCTATTTGGCCGACGCCTTCCCGCAAGCCGGTCTGGCGCCGCCCCCCGGCCAAGCCCGCGCTGCCTATTACCGCTGGCTGTTCTTTGCCGCCGGTCCGGTTGAAGCGGCCGTCACCAACAAGCAGCTTGGGTTCGAACTGGCGCCCGGCAAGGACCGCACCGCCGGCTACGGCAGCCTGGCCGCGGTGCTGAACGCGCTCGAACAGGCGGTGACCTCATCGCCCTACCTCGCCGGCGAGGCATTCACCGCCGCCGATGTCTATGCCGGCAGCCAAATCGGCTTCGGCCTGCGCTTTGGCACCATCGATAAACGCCCGGAATTCGTCCAATACTGGGAACGTATCAGCTCCCGCCCCGCCGCCATCCGCGCCGCGGCGATGGACGACGCCCTGCTGGCCAAGCCCGAGGGGTAGTTTTCTCTCAAATAATCGTTACCTCAGCGCGCATTGAATTGGCGATGTAGCAGACCTCATGCGCCTCGTGATGCATCGCATCCAGCCTGGCTTTATCCGGCGGCGTGCCTTGCCACTCGATCTGCGGTTGCAACGACACTTTCGTCACCGCGTGGCGGCCTGGGGCAATCTCTTCCATTGTCCCTTCCGCATGGTCGCGATACTTGAGCGCCGTAAACCCGGCGAGGCGCGCGATATGCAGGAAACTCAGCATATGGCAGCTGGAAAGTGCCGCCACCAGCAGCTCTTCCGGGTCCACCGCCGCCTCAACCGCCCATTTGCCGACCACATGCGGTGAGGCGGAAGCGGGCAAAGTAATGCCGCCGTCGAACGCAATTTCATGGCCGCGGCTGTATCGCCCTTTCGGAAAATCCTCGGCCTCGCTCAACTTCCAGCTGATGTCGGCGCTATGTTTTGCCATCACCGCCAGGCTGCCATGGCGGTGAAATGCGGACAAGCTCGGCCCTCGCGGAGCCCGTCACAATACGCAATAAGGAGGCCCATGAGGATTCTCCACATTCTGAACCACACGGTGCCCGCAAACGGTCACGTATGCGCAATGGTCGACCTCGCCTGCACCCAGGCCAAACAGGGGCATCAGGTCTATGTCTGCAGCGGCGGCGGCGGGTTCGATGCGCTGCTGGCACAATATGGCGTTGAACACGTCACCGTCGACCAGGCGCGCAAACCTGCAATCATTCTGGCGGCTCTGGCCAAAACCCATAAAGCCATCCGCCGCATCCGGCCGGATATCGTGCATGCGCATATGATGACCAGCGCCGTCATCGCGGCGATGTTGCGGCCGATTTCCGGCTTCAAACTGGTCACCAGCGTGCATAACGAATTTCAGCGCAGCTCCATCCTGATGGGGCTAGGCCAACGGGTCATCGGCGTCAGCGAGGCGGTTAGCCAGGCGATGATCGAGCGCGGGATATCGCCAAAAAAAATGCGCACCGTGCTGAACGGCACCATCGGCTCGCCCCGCTTTCCGCGGCCGTTTCCGCCGCCGCTGGCCTTGCAGCGCCCGGCGATAATGTTCGTGGGCGGCTTGCATCCCCGGAAAGGGGTGGATGATCTGATCAACGCTTTCGGTATCGTCTCGAAAATTAATCCGCAGACGCATCTATACCTCATCGGCAGCGGCCCGTTTCAGTCGGAATACGAAAGCCTGGCCGCGGCGCAAGCCCCAGGCCGCGTCACCTTCTGCGGTCACATGGCCGATCCCAGGCCTTATCTTCTCGGCGGCGATATCTTCGTCCTCGCCTCGCACGCCGAACCGGCCGGGCTGGTTTTGTCGGAAGCCCGGGAAGCCGGCTGCGCCATCGTCGCAACCCGGGTCGGCGGCATCCCGGAAATGGTGGAAGGCGGTAAGGCCGGCATCCTGGTTCCGCCCCGCCGGCCTGACCTGCTGGCGGAGGTACTGCTGCCGTTGCTGCAAAATCCCGAAACTCTGGCGCAAGCAAGAGCAAATTCGCAAATAAATATCGAAAAACTGTCCCTGGATCGCGTCACCCAGGAAACCGCTGACGTCTATCAGGAACTGCTTGTCTGAGACCTGAACCCATCCCTTGACGATCCGCGCCGAAGCGGGTCAACGGAGCCATGCTCCACCAAGCGCTCAACCAAGCTGCAAATCCATGCGCCTAGCCTTCATGGGCTCGCCCGAATTCGCAACCGGCGCCCTGCGCGCGCTGGCCGCCTTGCATGAGATCGCCGCGGTTTATGCCCAACCGCCGAAGCCCGCCGGCCGCGGCCAGCGCGAGAATTTCTGTCCGGTCCATAAAACGGCCCTCGAACTTGGCCTGCCTGTGCGTACGCCTAAACGGCTGCGGAACAATATCGAGGAGCAGGAATATTTTGCCGCCCTCAATCTCGATGCCGCCGTCATCGCCGCCTATGGGCTGATCCTGCCCGAACCCATCCTGGCCGCGCCCAAAAAGGGCTGCCTCAACATCCATGCCAGCCTGCTGCCGCGCTGGCGCGGCGCCGCCCCCATCCAGGCCGCCATTCTGGCAGGCGATTCCGAGACCGGCATCACCATCATGCAAATGGACGCCGGGTTGGACACCGGCGCGATGCTGCGCGCCCAGACCACGCCGATCGGGCCCAAAGACACCGCCGCCGACCTGCACGACCGCCTGGCCGAAATCGGCGCCCGGCTGATCGTGGAGGAACTCAACCACCCCTCTGCGCCGGTGCCGCAAAACGGCGAACTTTCGACCTACGCCCCGAAACTCTCGCGCGAGGATGCCCGCCTCAACTTCACCAAGCCCGCCGCCGAGTTGGAGCGCCAGATCCGCGCCCAGCATCCCTGGCCCGGAAGCCTGCTGCTGCTGGGCGACGACGTAATCAAAATCATCTCCGCCGACGTCGTCAAAGCCGAAGGCACCCCAGGCGTTCTACTGGACGACCAGTTCACCATCGCTTGCGGCGAGCACGCTCTGCGCCCGACCCGGCTCCAGCGCGCCGGCAAAGCGGCCATGAGCACGTCCGAATTCCTGCGTGGCTACCAAATCAACCCAGATATAAAAATATTTTAATTTCAATGCTTTGGGCGATAGAACTAGAATATGATGGTACCCCCTTCATGGGTTGGCAGCGGCAAAAGCACGGTGTTTCCATCCAGCAGGTGATCGAGGAAGCGGCCGCCCATCTGCGCGGGGGCGAAATTCCTGCGGTCACCGCCTCCGGCCGCACCGATGCCGGGGTCCATGCGCTCGCCCAGATCGCCATGCTCGATTTGCCAGCGAATTTCTCCCCCAGCCGCATCCGTGAGGCGCTGAACTACCATATGAAACCGCATCCGGTGGTGGTGCTACGCGCCACCCCGGCGCCGCCGGACTGGAATGCCCGCTTCTCCGCCGTCCGGCGCAGCTACCGCTACGTCATCTCCAACCGTCCCGCTTGGCCCAGCATCGAGGAAAACCGGGTCTGGCATGTAAAGGCAGACCTGGATGACGCGGCCATGCACCGTGCCGCCCAGACCCTGGTCGGCCACCATGATTTCTCCTCGTTCCGGGCCTCCGCCTGCCAGGCCAAATCGCCCTGGCGGACGCTGGATGCGCTCACCGTCGAGCGCCAGGGCGACCATTTGATTATCAACGCCGTCGCCCGCAGCTTCCTGCACCACCAGGTCCGCAACATGGTCGGCTCGCTGAAACTGGTGGGTCAAGGAAGATGGCCAGAATCCGCCATACCCGAGGCACTCGCCGCCAAGTCCCGCGCCGCTGCCGGCCCCACCGCGCCGGCTGGCGGCCTGTATCTTGTCAGCATCGGCTACGATCCGCCGCTGCAATTTGAAGCATAATTCAACTGGCCAATCCCGGGGCCCGAGGTCAGAATGAACACCCGCCAGGAGTCGCCATGCCGGACCAAAAATTCGTCCATCTTCGCGTCCATTCCGCCTACTCGCTTTCGGAAGGCGCCATCAAGGTCGATAAAATCCCGGCTCTTGCGCGAGAAATGGGCATGCCGGCGGTCGCCATCACCGATACGTCCAACCTGTTCGGCGCGCTGGAATTCTCGCAATACTGTGTCGGCAAGGGCGTGCAACCCATCATCGGCTGTCAGCTGGCCGTTACCCATAAAACCAGCGCCGATAACATCGTGCTGCTGGCCCAGACCCCAGCCGGCTTCGCCAATCTGCAAAAACTATCGTCCATCAGCTTCCTGAAATCCGACGCCCTTCAAACCCCGCAAATAAATTTCGAAGAGCTGTTCTCGCACGCGGAAGGGCTGTTTCTGCTCACCGGCGGCGCCGCCGGCCCGCTCGGCCGCCTTCTGGCCGAGGGCCAGCTCGGCGAGGCCGAAGCTTACCTCGCCGAATTGCAGGAAGCCTTCGGTCCCAACCACATCGGCATGGAACTCCAGCGCCACAGCACGCGCCTCGAACTGGCGGTGGAACCGGGTTTGATCAACCTCGCAGACCGCCACCAAATCCCACTGGTCGCAACCAATGAGTGCTTCTTCGCAACCCCCGGCATGGTTGAAGCGCATGACGCTCTGCTCTGCATCGCCGATAGCCGCGTTCTGGCGGAAAAAGACCGCAGGCGGGTAACCCCTGAACACTGGTTCAAACCCGCCGCCCTGATGCGCGAGCTGTTCGCTGATTTGCCGGAAGCTTGCGACAACACCTTGGCCATCGCGCAGAGCTGCGCGGCCATGGCAGAGACCAGCAAGCCGCTGCTGCCGACCTGTCCAAAAGTTCGCTTTGGCACCACGGAAGCCGAGACCATTCGCGCCATGGCGGCCGAAGGACTGGAAGGCCGGCTGGACGTGCTGGAAATGCCGGAGGACGCCCGTAAACCCTACCGCGAGCGCCTGACCTTCGAGCTCGACGTCATCGTCAACATGGGCTTCCCCGGCTACTTCCTCATCGTCGCCGATTTCATTCAATGGGCGAAGGCGCAGCAAATCCCGGTGGGCCCCGGCCGCGGCTCCGGCGCCGGCTCGGTCGTCGCCTGGGCGCTGCTGATCACCGATCTGGACCCGATCAAATTCGGCCTGCTGTTTGAACGCTTTTTAAATCCCGAACGCGTCTCGATGCCGGATTTCGACATCGATTTCTGCCAGGAACGCCGCGACGAGGTGATCGCCTATGTCACCCGCGAATACGGCGCCGACCGCGTCGCCCAGATCATCACTTTTGGAAAACTCCAGGCCCGCGCCGCGGTGCGCGACGTCGGCCGGGTGCTGGGCCTGCCCTACGGCCAGGTCAACCGGGTGGCCGAGCTGATCCCGAACAATCCGGCAAAACCGGTAACCCTGCAGCAGGCAATCGACGGCGAACCCAAACTGCAGGAATTGCGCGACAGCGACGAGGGCCTGCGCCGGCTGATGGAAATCGCCCTGCAGCTGGAAGGCCTCTACCGCCACGCCAGCACGCACGCCGCCGGCGTGGTCATCGGTGACCGGCCGCTGAACCAGCTGGTGCCGCTGTATAAAGACCCGCGCTCGGATCTGCTCGTCACCCAATACTCGATGAAATATGTCGAGCAGGCCGGGCTGGTAAAATTCGACTTCCTCGGCCTCACCACCCTCACGGTCCTGGACCGCGCCATGAAGTTTCTGAAAGATCAAGGCATCGTCTTCGATCTTACGAAAATCCCGCTGGATGACGCCAAAACCTACGAGATGATTTCCCGCGGCGACACCGGCGGCGTGTTCACCTTCGAAACCCAGCTGTTCCGGGGCGCGCTGATGCAATTGCGCCCGGATAGATTCGAAGAACTGGTGGCGATCCAGGCTTTGACTCGTCCCGGCCCAATGGCGAATATTCCCACCTTCTGCGCCCGCAAGCGCGGCGAGGCCTGGGAGCCGCCGCACCCGGCGCTGGCCGAGGTGCTGGGGGAGACCTACGGCGTCATGGTCTATCAGGAACAGGTGATGCAGATCGCCCAGATCATGGCCGGCTATTCGCTGGCGGGCGCCGATCTGCTCCGCCGTGCCATGGGTAAAAAAATCCGCTCGGAGATGGACGCGCAACGCAAAATCTTCCTGGACGGCGCCATCGCCAAAGGCTTTACCGAAGCCAAGGCCGTTGAAGTTTTCGAACTGATGGAAAAATTCGCCGATTACGGTTTTAACAAATCCCACGCCGCCGCCTACGCGCTGGTCTCCTACCAAACCGCCTATCTGCGTGCGAATTACCCGGTGCCTTTCCTCGCCGCCTGTATGAGTCTCGCCGCCGCAAACACCGAAAAACTCGCAAGCCTGCGCCAGGATGCGATGCGCATGGGGATCGAGGTGCTGGCGCCCGACATCAACGCGTCGGGCCCCGATTTCACGGTGGAGCGGCAGGAGAACGGTCAGCTCGCCATCCGCTACGCCTTGGGCGCGATCAAACGCGTCGGCTTCGCGGCAATGGAGCAGATCGTCGCAGCCCGGGCCGCAAAACCCTTTAAGGATTTTGCCGATTTCGTCACCCGCGTGGATGCTGCCAGCGTTGCCAAGGGCCAGATCGAAATCCTCGCCAAAGCCGGCGCGTTCGATTCCATGTGCGCCAACCGCGCCCAGGTTTTTGCGGCCGCCGAGATGATCGTCCGGCGCGCGCAGAGCGAGGCGGAGGAGCGGCAATCGGGCCAGATAGGCCTGTTCGGCGGCGCCGAGCCGGAGCCGCTGCGCCTGCCGCAAATCGCCGACTGGCCACAGACCGAACGCCTCAGCTTCGAGGCCGAAGTCATCGGCTTCCATATCAGCGCGCATCCGCTGGACATGTACGCTGTGGCGCTCAAGCGCCTCGGCGTGGTGGCGAGCACCGCCATTGAGCGCTGGGCCCAGAACGGCGCGCGTGTAAAACTCGCCGGCACGGTGACCGGCAAGAAGGAACGCATCACCCGCACCGGCAGCCGGATGATGTGGGTGACCCTCTCCGACATGGTGGGCAGCTTCGAGGTCACCTTGTTCTCCGAGGTGCTGAACCGCTCGCGCGACCTGATCCTGGACGGCAATGCCCTGCTGGTAAGTGCCGATCTGCGCATGGACGGCGAGAGCCTGCGCATCACCGCGCAGGAGGTGAGTTCGCTGGACGAAGCAGCCTCGCGGGCAGGGGCTGGCCTGCGCATCTGGCTGGACCGCACGGAATCGCTGCCGCATATCCGCGCCCTTCTGGACCGCGAGGGCAAGGGCAGGGGGCGTGTAACGCTGGTACCGAAAATCGGCCTGGAACGCAGCCTCGATGTGATCCTGCCAGGCATGTTCAACGTCTCGCCCCGGCTGGCGCAGGCGATGAAAATGGTTCCCGGAGTGGAACTGGTCGAGGACGTCTGAAACGCCACATAAAATAACCGGAAACATGTCGGTTATGCCAAAAATGCAATTGCGAATAAATCGCAGTTGCATTAAGAACCGGGTCCAACAAAGGGATTCGTCATGTATATCTGCATCTGCAATGCGCTTACCGACCGTCGCCTCAAAGATGCCATTGCCGCGAATCCGAACCAGCGCCCCGAGGACGTCCACGCTGCCTGTGGTTGCCGGACCAAATGCGGAAAATGCCTCACGGTTGTAAAAGAAATGCTGCAGAATCATTGTGCTAGCTTCGAAGCTTTGCCCCAAGGCGTGAAGTAGCCCGCGTCCCGCCTCGACGCCCGCCGGGGCCAGCCCTATACCGACGTGATAACATTTCAGGGTGACCCCGATGCTGCGCGATCCGATCGTAATCGAACATCTGAACACAATCCTCACCAATGAGCTGACGGCGATCAATCAGTATTTTCTGCACGCCCGCATCCTGCAGCATTGGGGTGTGACCAAGCTCGGCAAGTACGAATATTCGGAATCCATCGATGAGATGAAGCACGCCGATGAGGTCATCAAGCGCATCCTCTTCCTAGGCGGCCTGCCGAACATGCAGCGCCTCAACAACGTCGCGGTGGGTGAAACGGTCGAGGAGATTCTAAAAGCCGATCTCGACCTGGAAGAAAAAGCCCTCCTCGATCTGCGCGAAACCATCGCCTATTGCGAGACCGTCCGCGATTACGTTACCCGCGACCTCGCCGAGCATATTCTGAGCAGCGAGGAGGAACATGTCGATTTCCTTGACCGCCAGTTTGACCTCATCAAGCTGGTCGGTATCGAGCGCTACATACTTCTCAATTCCGCACCGGCCGAAGACCAGGAGTAGCGCCAGGCCGCCCCGGCCTTATTGGTAGCCGCCGCCCGGCAGCGGGCCGTGATATGGCGTGTCGCGGCAGGCGCCCCCAGGGGCCCGCGCCAATAGCCGGCCGGGCAGCCGTTGTAAGTAAAATAGCCGTTATAGGCGTAATACGGCCGGTAATACTGCCGCGGACCCAATAGCCACCCGAATACGGGCCGGTGCCGAATGCATGGCAGGCGCCGTAAGGCCCCCGATACCAGCCGGGTCCGCACCCATCCGCCGCCAGGATGATATTGGCGCCCGGCGCTGGTTGAACGATCGGCGCAGGCATTGACGTTGCAGCCCGCGCGGCAGGCGTTACCGAACATATTACCCCAGCTGCGAACCCTGCGGCGAGCATGGAGGAAAGCACATATTTCACGATGAAACGCTCCAGATGTTTTGAGCGGCGCGGCCTTAAACGGCCTTAAAGGGAGATAATCCGGGTCCGTCGCTGCGCAAAGCTCCGACTTTTTATTGCCGTTGCACAACAATGGCTTTTGGAATGCCGGCCATTCGCGTCAGGAATATCAGCGGACGCATTGCCGCTAGGCTAGACAAAAATGCAGTTCGTTGTTGGTTTCATCAACAAGAAAACAATTCCATGAAAAACGGCTCATTTATGTCAAGCAGAATATTCATGCGGCGCCCGCAACCCCGGGCCCTCAGCGGCTCTGCAGCACCTGGATCAGCGTGCGAAGCCGCGGCAGGAATGTGTCGGCATGGCCGTGCCGGTCCTCCTCGCAAGCCGCGGCGTCGCGCCGGAGCGCCAGCTGGCCCCGCTCTGCCAGAACCTCCAGTCCCTTGACCAGCAGCGGCTGCGCGCGGAGCGCCTCGGCGAGCGCATCCTTATTTAGCCGGTAGACTTTTACCGGCGTCAGTGCTGTCGCGGTGGCGGCGTATTTTGCGCCGGTGATCAGGCCGATGGCGCCAATGCTTTCCCCCGGCTGCATGTGGTTGACAATGCGCGGCGGGCCCGATGCTGCTGCGACCGCCACCTCCACCGCACCGGAGGCAATGACATAAAGCGCATCCGGTTCGGCGCCCTGACGGATCAGGGCGTCCCCTGTCTGTAAATTGAGAGTCTCGAAATGGCTGGCGAGCAGATCGCGTTGCTCCCGCTCGACCATCCCGAACAGGTCGGATTTCTCCAACATCTCGGCCGGCGTCGGGGCGGGAGGTGCGGGGATGGTGGTCTGACCTTCGACCGACAGGGCAATGCCGCTGGCGCGCAGATGGCGATGCACCGCGGTGAGCAACTGATTCTGCGCCTTGGTCATCAAACTGCTGGAGGCGACGGAGAAACTGAGTTGATAGTTGCAGCCATCGCCATTCAGCTCGGTGCAGGCGACTTCCGGCGCCGGATGGTTCAGCAACATCGCGCAGGACCTTGCCGCTGCAATCAATGCCGCCTCGCATGTCTCGGGCGGGATTCCGGGGTCAAGCCGCACCGTGATGCTGGCGCCACGGACCGGGCTCGGCCGGCTGCGGTTAATGATGCGGGCCTTGGCCATGACGCTATTCGGCACAATGGCGATATTGTTCTGGCCGGTCGCAATCTGCGTCGAACGCCAGGTCACCTGCACAACCTGGCCTTCGATCTCGCCTTCCACCCAGATCAAATCTCCAGCGCGGTATGCCCGTTCCAACCCCACGGCGACGCCGGAGAACACATCGGCCAACGTGCTTTGCAGCGCCAGGCCCAGAACGATCGCGATGATGCCGGAAGTGGCGACCAGACCGCCGATCGGCACGGCAAATACAAAATCGACAATGGCGAGACCGGTTGCGATGTAGATCCCGCCTGCGACGAGGTCGGAGATGATCTGGGTTTCACGCGGCCGGTGTTCGAGCTTGACGATCACCCGCATCAGCGCGATCGCCCCGCGCGCGGCCGAGAGCCACCAGCCGGCCTCAACCAGCCTCTGCCAGAACGCGACGGCCGGTACGGCTTCGAAATAATGTGGTTGCAGCGGCGAGCCGAGCAGCTTGCGCAGGATAACCGTAAGCAGGCCAAAAATGCCGATCGCCCAGACCGCGCGGAGCCATAACGGCCATTTCCCGCGAATCCCTGAGACCGCGACCACGGGGAAAAAAATCAGGATTGTTGCAATCAGTAACAGTGCCAACGGGCTGTTCATGGTCGTTTCCATGGTCTTACTATGGCTTGCAAATGATCGCGCGTGAATGTTTGCCGGCGTTTGCGCAAGAGGGTTTACAGCCGGGCGATCAACAGGCTCAATCAGGCCATGGTGAAACTGACAAAAATCTACACCCGCGGCGGCGATACGGGCGAGACTTCGCTGGGCGACGGCAGCCGGGTGGCGAAATCCTCTGCCCGTGTCGCAAGCTATGGCGAGGTGGATGAGGCAAATGCCGTCCTTGGAATCGTGCGGCTATATGTCGAGGGACCCGAGAACGCGGTGCTCGCGCGCATCCAGAACGACCTGTTCGATATCGGCGCGGATCTATGCGTGCCCATCGTCGAGAACCCGGAACACGCGGCCTTGCGCGTCACCCAGGCGCAGGTTGACTGGCTGGAACAGCAGATCGACCGGATGAACGCCGAGCTCGCGCCGCTCAACTCCTTCGTACTGCCGGGCGGCACCATGGCGGGGGCATTTTTGCACCAGGCGCGCACCGTGGTGCGCCGGGCGGAGCGCGTGCTGGTCGGGCTGCTGGCGGCGGCGGATGAACCGGTCAACCGGCTGGTGCTGGTCTATCTGAACCGGCTGTCGGATCTGCTGTTCGTGATGTCACGCTACCTGAACGACAAGGGCGCTAACGACGTATTATGGGTACCGGCGGCAAATCGTGGAGAGTGAAACCCCGCTCCTCAGCGGCGGCTGGCAGATCGCAACCGGCTTTGCCGCAAGCGCGCCGCAGCAGCAGTCGCGGCGGTTCTACGCGGTTTATGAGGGCAGCGCCTTCGGCCATCCGGAACGCGGGCTGATCGCGGCGCTGGCGCGCGGGCATGAAACCGGCAATGCCGCGGAAGCGGGCGCCAAAGGCGCCAATGAAGCGGCGCAGCTGGTCGTGCACAGCTTTGCCGAAGGCTATTTCGGCGCGCGCCGCACGCTCGGCACCAAACGCGCGGCGCATCTGGCGCTCACCTCTATCAATGACTGGCTGTACGGCCAGACGGTAGCTGGCAACAGCCGGCATCTGGCGCCGGTATCGCTGACGGCCCTGCTGTTCTACGGCGATTCGGTCGGGGTGGTGCATATCGGCAGCGGCCGGCTGTATCGCTTGCGGGGCGGGGAGGTGACGCCGCTGATGCGGGACGATCGCCGCACGATCGTCGGCGGCAAGGCCGAGCTGGTCCGCGCAATCGGACTCGATCTCGAAATTTCCGTCGATTTTGAGGAAGTGGAAGCTCAGCTCGGCGACCGCTTTCTGCTGATCAGCGGCCTGAATTCCCTGTCGTCCGACGTCGTGCTGGCGGCGTTCGATCTGCAGCTGCCGCCGGCCGCCGACGTCGTGGCGGTCGTGCTGGATGTACTGGGCGCGCCGGGGAATACGCCGGCCAAACATGGCGATCTCGCGGATTTGCCGCTGCGGCCGGCGCCGCGCGAAGGCGATGTATGGGATGGCTTCGTTATCGGCAAAACGGTGTATCGCGGCCGCTACACGATTTTGAAAATAGCGCATGATACCGTCGAGAATCGCGAAGTCGTATTGAAAATCCCGCTGCCGGCGATGCTGCAGGACGAAATATTCTCTGCCGGCTTCATGCGCGAGGCCTGGATCGGCAGCACCGTGCGCGGCAATAACGTAGCGCGCTATTTCGAACTGGCGCCGGAGCGGCGCAGCAGCCTGTATCTGGTGATGCCGTATTATCGCGGTGAAACGCTGGAAGCGCGCCTCATCCGCCCGCCCCCGTTCAACCTGCCGGACGGCGTCGGCATCGCGCTCAAACTATGCGAGGCGGTGCAGGATCTGGCGGCAATCCAGATCGTGCATCGGGACCTGAAGCCCGATAACATCATGCTGCTCGACAATAACGAGGTGAAGCTGCTGGACCTCGGCCTGGCTTACCTGCCCGGCATCGACCTTCGCGATGCGGTGAAACCTGGCGGCACCCTGCGCTACATGGCGCCGGAGCTGCTGCGTGGCACCCAGGCCAATGCGCGCAGCGAGGTGTATTCGCTGGCGGTGACCATCTACCGGATGTTCTCAGGCGGCGCCTATCCTTTCGGCCAGCGCGAACCCGTACCGCTCTGCCGCCTGCGGCCGGAGCTGCCAAGCTGGATTGGGAAAACCCTGCAAATCGCTTTGTCGCCCGAGCCGTCGCAGCGTTTCGCGGACGCCGGCGAGATGGCGAAGTCGCTCTATGAAGGGCTGGTCAGCGGGGCGGAGGACACCCCCTCCAACCGCCGCTTTCAGCCGAGCCAGTTGCAAATATGGAAGACAGCGACGGCTGCCTTCGCCATCGGTTTCTTTTTCCTGCTGGCGCGCGCGCTGCTGTGACGCGGATTCTATATATGAGCGATCTCCATCTGGAGATGGAGAGCTATCGGCTGGCTATACCGGGCTGGGCGGATTTTCTGGCGCGCCACCGCAACACGCCGCGCCACCCCACCCGCGGGCCGATGCTCAACGATGTCGGCAAGATCGATCTGGTGGTGCTCGCCGGCGATATCCATAACGGCCTGCGCGGCGTCGTCTACGGCGAACAGGTGGGTGAATATCTCGACGCGCCGGTGGTGATGGTGGCAGGCAATCATGAATATTACCATAATGATATTGCAACAATTCTACCGGCCCTCATTGAAACCCGAAAAAGCGCCAAGCGCGTGCGGTTTCTCGAAAACAAAGCGGCAAGTTTCACTTTCGCGAACGGTGAGAAAATAAAACTGCTGGGCTGCTCGCTTTGGACGGATTTTGCCCTGCACGGTGAACCGGAAACTGCAATGAAGAATGCCCACCGGATGATGAACGATTACCGCTATATCGACCTCGATCAATATCCATTGCTGCCCGGCAAAACCCGCAAATTTCATGCAGAATCCCTGGCCTGGCTGCATGCCGAACTCGCCGCGACCGAACCCGGCGTCAAGCGCGTCATCGTCACCCACCACGCGCCCTGCGGCCAGGTGCTCGGCCGGCGCGTCGGGCCGATCGCGCCGGCCTATGGCTCGGAAATCATCGGCCAGTTCAGCCACGACAGTCTCGATTTATGGATCCATGGTCACACGCATTTCCGGCATGAAAGCGTCATCGGCGGCATTCCCCTGGTCTCGGCCCCGCGCGGCTATGTCGGGCATGACGGGCCAAAAGCCCTGCAATTCGTGCCTGGTATTATCGAGATTTGAAGCGCTTTTCCGCCCTAATGCACCTGGCCTGCGGTTTGACATAAAAGTATTCTTGTGTATTAATGTATTTTCTTTTTAAGAATAATTTATAGGCCGTGGCGCAGCATGGGTTTTTCACGATACTCGATCTTCTCGGTGATCGCGGAGGCTTTGCGCGGCCATAGCGGCTGGGGTCCGGCCTGGCGCGATGCGATCCCTGCGCCGAAATATGATGTGGTCAGTGTCGGCGGCGGCGGCCATGGGCTGGCGGCCGCCTATTACCTGGCGCGCCACCATGCGGTCGGGCGCATCGCGGTGGTGGAAAAGGGCTGGATCGGCGGCGGCAATGTCGGCCGCAATACCACCATCGTGCGCTCCAATTACATGCTGCCCGGCAATGCGCCGTTCTACGAATGGTCGATGAAACTATGGGAAGGGCTGGAGCAGGATATCAATTACAACGCGATGGTGAGCCAGCGCGGGGTATTGAACCTGTGCCATACAGACGCCCAGCGCGACGCCTATGCGCGCCGCGGCAATTCCATGCGGCTGCACGGGATCGATTCCGAACTGCTTGATCTCGCTGCCGTGAAAAAAATGGTGCCGTATCTCGATTACAAAAACGCGCGCTTCCCCATCCAGGGGGGGCTTTTGCAAAAACGCGGCGGCACGGTGCGCCACGATGCGGTGGCCTGGGGCTACGCGCGCGCGGCCGATCGCCTCGGCGTCGACATCATTCAGAATTGCGAAGTCACCGGCATCCGCCAGCAGGCCGGCCGCGTGCTTGGCGTCGAAACCACACGCGGCTTTATTGGCGCCGGCAAAGTCGGCCTGGCCTGTGCCGGCCATTCTTCGCAGGTAGCGGCAATGGCCGGATTGCGCCTGCCGATCGAAAGCCACGCATTGCAGGCGTTCGTCACCGAAGGGCTGCAGCCGCTGATCGACAACGTCATCACCTTCGGCGCCGGGCATTTCTATATTTCGCAGTCAGATAAAGGCGGTTTGGTATTCGGCGGCGATATCGACGGCTATAATTCCTACGCCCAGCGCGGCAATCTGCCGACCATCGAGGATGTGTGCGAAGGCGGCATGGCATTGATGCCGATGCTCGGCCGGCAGCGGCTGCTGCGGCATTGGGGCGGCATCATGGACATGTCGATGGACGGCAGCCCGATCATCGACAAAACGCCGGTCCAGGGCCTCTATCTGAACGCCGGCTGGTGTTACGGCGGCTTCAAGGCCACACCGGCATCCGGCTGGTGTTTCGCGCATCTGCTGGCGCGCGATGAGCCGCATGAAGTGGCCGCCGCCTATCGGCTGGACCGTTTCGCAGCCGGCTATGTAATTGACGAGAAGGGGGTCGGCGCACAGCCGAACCTGCATTAAATGCGCATCAATTGTCCCTATTGCGGTGAACGCGGCTCGGAGGAATTCGCCTATCACGGCGATGCAACGGTAACCCGGCCGCGCGACGGCGGTGCCGGGCCAAACGCGGCCTGGATCGATTATGTGTATTTGCGGGAAAACCCCTCCGGCCTGCATCGCGAGCTCTGGTACCACGCATCCGGCTGCCAATCCTGGCTGGTGGTGACACGGGATTTGCGAACCCATGCGATCGCCCGGGTGGAATTGGCGCGCAGCGTCGCCCTGGCGCGGATGGAGCCGTCCTAGTGCTGCAGAAAACCGACCATTTCGATGCCGCGCAGCGCAGCCCGCAGCCGTTCCGTCTGCCCACCGGCGGCGTGATCGACCGTGGCGAGGCCCGGCTGTTCGTATTCGACGGCAAAACCTACCGCGGCTACGCCGGCGATACACTGGCATCGGCCTTGCTCGCCAACGGCATCCGGCTGGTCGGGCGCAGCTTCAAATACCACCGGCCGCGCGGCATCCTCACCGCCGGTTCGGAAGAGCCGAACGCCCTGGTGGAATTGCGTGACGGCGCCAGGCGCGAGCCGAACACCAAGGCAACTGTCGCGGAACTCTACGACGGTCTGCAGGCCACCAGCCAGCACCGCTTCCCGTCGCTGAAATTCGATCTGCTTGAGGTAAACTCACTGCTATCGCCTATTTTCGCGGCGGGGTTCTACTATAAAACCTTCATGTGGCCGGCCTCCTTCTGGGAGAAAATCTACGAGCCGCTGATCCGCCGCGCCGCCGGCCTCGGCCGCGCCGCAGGGTTGCCCGATCCCGACATCTACGAAAAATCCACGGCTTTTTGCGACGTGCTGGTCATCGGCGGCGGTGAGGCAGGCATAGCGGCGGCGCTGCAAGCCGCCCGCAGCGGCAGCCGCGTCATTCTCTGCGATGAGGACTTCGTCCTCGGCGGCCGCGCCATCGGAGAATCCGCAAGCCTGGCCGAACGGATTGCCGAACTGCAGGCATATCCCGAGCTGAAAATCCTACGCCGCACCACCGTCTTCGGCGTCTATGACGGCGGCACCTATGGCGCGGTTGAACGCGTAGCGGACCATCTTCTGAAACCGGCGCCGCACCAGCCCCGGCAGCGTTATTGGAAAATCATCGCCAAAACCAGCGTGCTGGCAACTGGCGCCACCGAACGGCCTTTGGTATTCGGCAATAACGACCGCCCGGGCGCGATGCTAAGCGGCGCGGTTAGCCGCTACATCCACCGCTTCGGCGTCGCCCCCGGCAAAAAAGCCGTGGTGTTTGCAAATAACGATGAAGTCGCGGGTACGCTGGCGGCCTTGCGGGATGCCAACATCGCCGTTGCAGCCTATGTCGACCCGCGCGCGGAAATCTCCGCAGCTTTGCGCCAGGCCGCGACGGCCTGCGGGGCCACCGTATATACGGGTGCTGCAATAAAAACGACCCTTGGCCGGCTTGCGGTAACCGGCGTGGAAATCATCCCGGCCGACGGCGGTGTGGTGAAACTGGATTGCGATTTGCTCGCAATGTCCGGCGGCTGGAACCCGGCGCTGCAGCTCACCTCACATCTGGACGGCAAGCCGGTCTGGGATGAGAAAATCGCCGCTTTCATCCCAGGATCGCTGCCGCCCGGAATGCAGGTCACCGGCGCCGCCGCAGGGGATTTCACCAATCCCGCAACCCAGCCGCTATGGCAGGTGCGCGGCGCCACCGGCAAAGCCTTCGTGGATTTTCAGAACGACGTAACGGCCAACGATGTGAAGCTGGCGAAGCAGGAAGGCTTCACCTCCGTCGAGCATCTGAAACGCTACACCACGCTTGGCATGGCAACCGACCAAGGCCGCACGGCAAACGTCAACGGCCTGGGCCTGATGGCCGAAATCACCGCGAAGTCGATCGAGCAAACCGGCACCACCCGCTTCCGCCCGCCCTACACGCCGGTGGCATTGGGCGCGCTGGCCGGCGCGCATCGCGGCCAGCATTTCAAGCCCCGCCGGCTGACGCCGACGCATCAATGGGCAACGGCCAAAAACGCCGTTTTCGTCGACGCCGGCATGTGGCTCCGCGCCCAGTATTTCCCCAAACCAGGCGAGACGGACTGGCTGCAAATCGTCACCCGCGAGGTGACGGCCGTACGCAATAATGTCGGCATTTGCGACGTAACCACGCTCGGCAAAATCGACATCCAGGGCAGGGATGCCGCAAAATTCCTTGAACGCGTCTACACCAATGGCTGGGACAACCTGAAACTCGGCCGCGCGCGCTACGGCCTAATGCTGCGCGAAGACGGCTTCGTGATGGATGACGGCACCACCACGCGCCTCGGCGATACCCATTACCTCATGACCACCACCACCGCCAACGCCGGCAAGATTTTCCAACATCTCGAATTCTGCCATCAATGGCTATGGCCGGAACTGGATGTTAGATTTATCTCGGTCACCGACCAATGGGCGCAAATCGCAATCGCCGGCCCCAATTCCCGCGACACCCTGCGCAGCATTGTCGACCCGCAATTTGATATCTCAAACGAAACGCTGCCCTATATGGGCGCGCAAGAACTCACCATCTGCGATGGCCTTCGCGCCCGGCTGTTCCGCCTCTCATTTTCTGGTGAACTGGCCTATGAACTCGCGGTTCCCGCTGGCTTCGGCAATGCGCTGGCGCAAAAATTGATGCAGGCGGGCGAGCCCTTCGGCATCACCCCCTACGGCACCGAAGCGCTCGGCGTCATGCGCATCGAAAAGGGCCACCCCGCCGGCAATGAGCTGAACGGCCAGACCACGGCGCATGACCTCGGCATGGCAAAACTGCTGTCGCAGAAAAAGGATTTTATCGGCCGCGCCATGGCGGCGCGCCCTGCACTCACCGATCCGAACCGCCCAACCCTGATCGGTCTGCGTCCGGTCAACCGCGCCGACCGCCTGCGCGCCGGCAGCCATCTATTGCCCCCAGGCGCCGAAGCCGTGGCGAAAAACGACCAGGGCTTCGTCACCTCCGTTGCCTATTCGCCGAGCCTCTTGCATTGGGTCGGCCTCGGCCTGCTGGCCCATGGCCCGTCGCGCCTAGGCGAGATCATCCGGGTCTATGACCCGGTACGCAACGGCGACCTGCTCGCCGAAATCGTTCACCCGGTATTCTACGACCCGGAAGGAGTAAGATTGCGTGGTTGATATAGCACGCCTCGCAGCCCCCCCATTCGCACCAGCCGAAACCAGCACCGGCAACGCCGCCGTGACGCTGCCGCCACACCGCAGCATCGCCAGCATCGCGGCCTTCAAAGACTGCCTGACGCCGTTACAGCATGCGCTCGGTCTGACCCTGCCACCCCCCGGCAAACAATCGCGCCATAACGCCGTCCTCTACCTCTGGACCGGCCCGGAGAAATTCCTGGCGGTCGCAGACAACGAGGTCCCGGATTTCGACATAACCCTCGCTCAAACCGCCAACGGCCTGGCTGCAATCACCGACCAAAGCGACGGCCGCACCATCCTCCAAATCACCGGCCCCGCCGCCCGCGACGCCTTGGCGAAACTACTCCCAATCGACCTGCACCCCAGCAGCTTCCCGATTGACGCCACAGCAGCAACGCTCGCTGGACATATCCCAATTCAAATCTGGCGCAGCCTCGAAGGCTTCGAACTATCCTGCTTTCGAAGCTATGCCGAAACATTGTATAAGGCTTTAGTTGAAGCATGTAATTTTTAGCGAAGTAGCCGCTTTTTTGAAAAAAACCGGCGCAAAAAACTTTTGTTCATCTGGGCCTGGGGCGTTGGCCGCGCCACAGCCCATGCCCCAGATTAAAAGAAGTTTTTTGGTTCTTTTTTCAAAAAAGAACTGCTTGTCTTCCCTTAGGATCCTAAAATGTCAAAAGCGCGTTTCGTTCTCACCCTTTCCTGCATTAACCGTCCCGGCATTGTGGCCGCGGTTTCCACCTATTTGTTCGAAAATGGGGGCGACATTCGCGAGGCGCAGCAGTTTGATGATTCCGAGACCGGTAAATTTTTCGCACGCATTGCTTTTGATGTTGCCTCCGGCGGCGCCGATATCGCGGCGTTGCAGGCGGGGCTGGCTACGGTTGCCGAACCCTTCAAAATTTCTTGGAAGCTGAACGATCAATCCGCGCCCCAGCGCGTCATGCTGCTGGTATCGAAATTCGACCATTGCCTTGTGGATCTGATCTATCGCTGGCGGATCGGCGAGTTGCCGATGACGCCGGTCGCGATCGTTTCCAACCATGGCGCCGAGCATTTCACCAACATCGATTTCTGCGGCATTCCCTTCCATCATTTGCCGATCTCCAAAGACACGAAGATGGAGCAGGAGGGCCAGATCTGGTCGCTGGCGAAAGAGCTGAATGCGGATCTGGTGGTGCTGGCGCGCTACATGCAGGTGCTGTCCGACGCGCTGACGGCGAAGCTGAACGGCCGCTGCATCAACATCCACCATTCCTTTCTGCCGGGGTTCAAGGGCGCCAAGCCCTATCATCAGGCGCATTCGCGCGGCGTGAAACTTATTGGCGCCACCGCCCATTACGTCACCACGGATCTGGATGAGGGACCGATCATCGAGCAGGATGTGGAACGCATCAGCCATCACGACACGCCGGATGAGCTGGTCACCAAAGGCCGGGACATCGAGCGCCGTGTTCTGGCGCGCGCGATAAAATACCACCTGGAGCATCGGGTCATTCTCAATGGCTCGAAAACGGTGGTATTCACGCCGTAACGTCATTGGGCGTTGACAGGCTTTATTCTTTTTAATTATCTTCTTTAACTGAGAAGAATGCATTGGAGGGCCACCATTGGTCGACACGCAACGCATTGATGGCAAAGCCTTTGCCGCCAAGCTGCTTCTCGAAATCACCGAAGAAGTGGCGGGGCTGAAGGCGGCGCATGGGCTGCAGCCGGGCCTGGCGGTGGTGCTGGTGGGCGAGGACCCCGCCAGCCAGGTCTATGTGCGCAACAAGGGCAGGCAGACCGTAGCGGCGGGCATGCAGTCCTTTGAGCACAAACTGCCGGCGGATGTTTCGCAGGCTGATTTACTGGGATTGGTGGCAGCACTGAATGAAGACCGTGCGGTGCACGGCATTCTGGTGCAGCTGCCCTTGCCCGGCCATCTCGACGCCGATGCGGTGATTGCCTGCATCGACCCGGATAAGGACGTGGACGGGCTGCACGTCGTCAACGCCGGGCGCCTTGCCGCTGGGCTGCCCGGTCTGGTGCCCTGCACGCCCTTGGGCTGCCTGCTGCTGTTGAAGGATATTCTGCCGGCGATGAGCGGGCTGGAAGCCGTGGTGGTCGGACGCTCCAATCTGGTCGGCAGGCCCATAGCGCAATTGCTGCTGCAACAGAACTGCACCGTAACGATGGCGCATTCGCGCACCCGCAATCTGGCCGAGGTTTGCCGCCGTGCCGATATCCTGGTCGCGGCGGTCGGCAAGGTCGAGATGATCAAGGGCGATTGGATCAAACCAGGCGCCACCGTGATCGATGTCGGCATCAACCGCATTGAAACCGCCGAGGGCAAATCCAGACTAGTCGGCGATGTGGCCTTTGCCGAGGCGCAAGGCATCGCCGGCTTCATCACCCCGGTCCCCGGCGGCGTCGGCCCGATGACCATCGCCTGCCTGCTGCGCAATACGGTAACGGCAGCCCGCCGAATTTTAAATATCGCGGCGCCGCCGCAGGCCGGCATTTCATGAAAGGTTTCGTATGACAAAATCCTGGCGGTTTGCGGTTCTGGGGGATCGGCACCGGGCCCTTGGCTCGAAGCTCGAAGACTGGAACGGGATGCCGACTGCCTGGACCTATGAGAGCGATCTGTCCTCGCACCATGTTGCCATCCGCACCAAAGCGGGGCTGATGGATGTATCGGGTCTGAAGAAGGTGCATTTGGTCGGCCCGCACGCCTCGGCCGTGCTGGATTATCTTACCACCCGCGATGTTTCCAAAATCACGCCCGGCCGCTCCGCCTATGCATGTTTTTTGAATGAGGCCGGCAAATTCGCCGATGACGGCATTCTCTACCGCACCGGCCCGAACAGCTGGTTCGTGGTGCATGGCTCCGGCGCCGCGCACCAGGCGCTAACCGCGGCAGCCGCCGGCCGCAACGTCGCCATGGTGTTCGACGATGATTTGCTGGACCTCTCGCTGCAAGGCCCATTGGCCGTGGACTATCTGGCGAATCACGTCCCCGGCATCCGAGACCTGAAATATTTCCATCACATGCAGACCACCCTGTTCAAAAAATCCGTAATGATTTCCCGCACCGGCTACACCGGCGAACGCGGCTACGAGATTTTCTGCAAGGCCGAGGATGCCGGTGAGATCTGGGACACCATCCTGGAAGAGGGCGCTGCATTGGGCATCATCCCCTGCGCCTTCACAGCACTCGATCTGCTGCGCACCGAAAGCTATCTGCTGTTCTATCCCTACGATAACTCCGAAATGTATCCGTTCGAGGACGAGCCTTACGGCGATACGCTCTGGGAACTGGGCCTGGATTTCACGGTCAGCCCCGGCAAGACCGGCTTTCGCGGCGCCGAGGAACATTACCGCCTGCAGGGCAAGGAACGGTTCAAAATCTTCGGCGTGCTGCTGGACAGCGATCAAGCCGCCGAGCCCGGCGATCTGCTCTATGCCATCGACCGTAAAATCGGCGTCATCACCTGCCCGATGGTCTCGACGCTGACCGGAAAATCCATGGCAATCGCCCGTATGGACGTGGAGTTTGCCGTCCAGGGCAGTAAAATTTCGGTCCACGGTAAATCCGGCACAGTCCAGGCCATCGCCCACACCCTGCCATTCGACGACCCGAAAAAAACCAAGCGCACGGTGGTCGGCTGATCGATGGGGTTGAACAAAAGCCGCCCCATTTACGAAAAACTACGCATCGACCCGCAGGGCAGGGCGCATCTGATCGTCACTGACCTTGAAGCCCTGCCGCAGGACACGATTGAAGCCAACCTCGCGCTCTCGAACATCGAAATCTGGGTGGTCGCCCGCATCGCCCGCGGCATTGCCGCCAGCCCATCCGGCAGCCGCGCATTCCGTTCGGTTGCCGATCTACTCTCGCATCTATCCTTCCATCTGGCCCGCGAACCCGTCGGGCTGCGGCTATATGCTGCCGGCACCGAGGCGTTCTTATGGGATGTCGCCAACACCGCGCGCGCCGCCGGCCTTGGAAAAGATGAAATCTTTCTCACCCAGGCAGGCAGTCTGCGCCGGCGAGTCTACTGCACCCATTGCAAAAGCATGAACGAGGACGCGGTCGCCAATATCGCCACCTGCCGCGCCTGCGGCGCCCGGCTTTTCGTGCGCGATCATTTCTCCCGCCGCCTGGCCGCTTTCATGGGGGTCATGGTGGACGCGGAAGTTCCCAACGAAATTCCAGAGATCGAAGTGATCTACCCATGAAGGCACGCATCCAAAACATCCGGTCATTATCTGCAACCATCAAGCACATCACTCTGGCGCCGGATGCGGAAGATAGTTTTCCGGCCGGCGCCGCCGGCGCTTTTATCCTGCTGGAAATTCCGGGACCCGGCAGGGTTTGGAAAAATGCCTACTCGCTGGTCTCCGGCGCCGGCCGTCGGCAATATGAAATTATCGTCCGCCGGGTCGCGCAGTCCCGCGGCGGCTCGGCCTGGCTGCATGATCACGCCGAACCCGGGCAGCTGCTGGAAATTTCCGGTCCGGCAAATCTCTTTCCCATCGCGCGCGCCGCGCAAAAACATCTGCTGCTTTCGGCCGGCATCGGCATTACGCCGTTTTTGTCCTACCTGCCGGTCCTGCAGCGGCAAAACGCCGCCTTTGAACTGCATCACTGCTGCAAGCTCGATGAGCAGGAAGTCTTCCGGCCGCTTCTGCCCAAGGCGCCAAACATCACTTTGCACGGCAGCCGCAATTCGCTGGACCTTATGACATTGCTGAGCGCGCAGAAACTCAACACCCATCTCTATGTCTGCGGCCCCGAAGCCTTCATGGATGTGACGATCGCGGCCGCCAAAAGAATCGGCTGGCCGGATGCAAAAATCCACGAAGAAAGTTTTGGCGGCGCCACCGGCGGCGCCTCCTTCATCGTGAAACTCGCCCGCAGCGCAATGGAGCTGCATGTGGCCGAGGACCAGACTTTGCTAGAAGCCCTGGAAGACGCCGGCCTGGCACCGCCCCGCATGTGCCGTGGCGGTGCCTGCGGGGTTTGCGAACTGCCGGTGCTCGGTGGCCTGCCCGACCATCACGACCACTACCTCTCCGCCGCCGCGCGCGCCGCCGGAAAATCCATCATGACCTGCGTCAGCCGCGCAAAAACCCCCGAACTTGTGCTGGATTTTTGAAGTATGAACATCACGCTGAAACCAACCGAAACCTTCCGCGGCGATTTCTCGACCCGCAATTCTGACGCGGCAATCCTGCGCTTCCCGTTCCCGTTCCCTGAAGACGTCTATATGTACGCCGTCAACATCGAACCGCATGTCCCGGGCGGCCCCACCGAGGCCTTCACCGCCGCCTTCGACATCGACGAGCATTACATCGGCGAATGCCATGACCGCGCACTCACCCTCATCGACGACCCCGCCCGCTGCCAGGTCCTGCCGCATATGATGGAAGCGGAATGGGACACGCTGGAACTTCTCATGGAGAGCCTGGCGAAAGACTATCCCACCCTGTTCACGCTGACCAAGGACGGCGACATTTGGCGCTGGCAAAATCACCCGCTCGGCATCGACCAGACCTTCAGCTTCGGCCAACCCGAAACCCTCCCATACCCGCCCTTCGAATACATAACCCGCCAGGTCCAGGGCGACTTCACCATCCAGGACCACCGCGACAACAACCTGTACATGGACGGCGGCATGGTCACCTCGCAGGCGGACTGGTCGCTCAATTTCGACCTAGGCATGAGCTTCCATGAATGGCACGGCCCGGTTCCGGTCGCCCATGAACTCGGCGTCTTCGACCGCGCACTCGCCTATTTGCTCCGCCTGCAGTACGGCAAGCCGGTGCGCCGCCTGAACTGGACGCTGACGGTCAACCCGCGGCTTGACACCTCACCCGAAAACTACCCCCTCTGGGGCCCGGACAAAGCCACCATCACGCCGGAGAATATCCGCGAGAAAATGTGCCTGCGCGTCGAGCTGCAAACCCTGACGCGGCTGCCCCGCAGCAACGCCATTCTGTTCGGCATCCGCGGCTATCTCATCCGCTTGGAAGAACTGGTGCGGGTAAAAAAATACGCCAAACGCATGCACCGGGTCCTGCGCGACCTGCACCCCGAAATCGTCGAATACAAGGGCATGCCGCGCTACCGCCAGATGATCATCGACTACCTCGCCCCCTTCGATGACGGCGAAATCCTGAGCTCCGGAACCCAGCCGGACCAGACGAGTCTTTAAACAGTCATTTCAGTTGGGGTTTCCGGCGGATATCGGCATAGTAAGGTTGTAAGGAGTCCTGAGCATGGCTGCACCCGCGCAACTCAAAACCTCGTCCAAGCCCAAACCAGCCCCCAAACCAGCCAAAGTCATCAAGGCGCCCTTGCCGGAAGCGTTGCGCTTGGCCGGACTGCCGGTTGAGGATTACGCCACCGGCTCCAACGCCGCCGGCGTCTCGGACATGTCGCTGGAACAGGCAATCGGGGTTCAGGTCCGCCAGCTCCGCCGCCGGGTCGGTATCACCGTCTCCGAACTCGCCGCCGCCGCCAGCCTTTCCGGCGGCATGCTGTCCAAAATCGAAAACGGGCAAATTTCCCCCTCCTTGGCCAGCCTGCAGGCCCTTGCCAATGCGCTGAACGTCCCGCTCACCACCTTCTTCTCCACCTTCGAGGAAAAGCGCGACTGCTCCTACGTCAAAAAAGGCTCCGGCGTCGTCATCGAGCGCCGCGGCACCAAAGCCGGCCACCAATACAGCCTGCTCGGCCACGCTTTGGGCGGCGCGGTCGTGGTGGAGCCCTATCTCATCACCTTGCACAAGGACGCCGCCCCCTATCCGGCCTTCCAGCACGAGGGCACGGAATTCATCTACATGCTGACCGGCGAAGTGGTGTACCGCCACGGCGACCAATCCTACCACCTAACCCCCGGCGACGCTTTGCTCTTCGACTCCGCCGCCCCGCACGGCCCGGAAAAACTTCTCACCAAGCCGATGACCTATCTCTCAATCATCACCTACGCCCGCGATCCAGCGCAGTAAGGAAGGGCTTCTTTTGCAAAAGAAGCAAAAACTTCTGTTAATTTGGGCCTGGGGTGCTGGTCCGGCCGAAGCTCTGTGGGTGACACCCCATCGCCTGTCGTCAGGGATTAGATATACAGCGAGGCCATCTCGCGCCATGCGCCTGCGCGATGGGCGCGCCCGTCCCAGAAATAAATCTGATGGTGAACGCCTTTCTGATCCAGGAGGCGGCTGAGATGCCGGTTGTTGTCGAAGAAGGGATCGGCCATCCCGACCGTTAAAACGATATCAACCTGGCGCAGACTGGCCAATCGCCAAGGGCAATTCAGTCCCGGTAGAAAATGCGTGGGCGTGTGGAAATAAATGTCGTCGCAATAATATCCTTCGAATAGATCGCTGAAGCATTCAACCTGCATTGTGAGATCGTACCGGCCGGAGAAGGCGGCCAGTTTGCGGAACAGATGGGGATGCCGAAGCACCAAGTTGGCCGCCTGGAATGCACCCAGGCTACAGCCCATGGCGATGGTGCAATCGTGATCATTGGTCTGCGCCATCAACGGCAGAACCTCGTTCAGAACATATTCCTCGAACACGGCATGCCGGCGGATGCGGTCTGCCGGATGGCGGTGGCCGTTGTAGAACGTCTCGGGCGCCAGGCCCTCAATGCAGTAAAGCTGGAGTTGTCCGGCATCTACCTTGCCGGCAAGGCGATCAAAGATGCCGAGTTTCTCGTATTCCCAGAAGCGGCCATCGCGTGTCGGGAACATCAACACTT
>JAMFSE010000054.1 GCA_026225115.1 Rhodovastum atsumiense | reverse complement strand
CGCCATTGCCGGCGATGCTGGGCTGAGGATTGCTCATCAGCGCTTCCCTGAACCGCCTTAGGTGAACCTTGAATATCTCGCGCAGGTCGCCTGGACCTCTGAGAACGGCGGCGACACTTATGTTTATCCGGACACGCTGTACGGCACCGACAGCCACACCACCATGGTCAACGGCATGGGCGTGCTCGGTTGGGGCGTCGGCGGCATCGAGGCGGAAGCCGCCATGCTCGGCCAGCCGATCGCCATGCTGATCCCGGACGTCATCGGCTTCAGGCTCACCGGCAAGCTGCCGGAGGGCGCCACCGCCACCGACCTCGTGCTTACCGTGACGCAAATGCTGCGCAAGAAGAGCGTCGTCGGCAAATTCGTCGAATTCTACGGCGCCGGCCTGGCTGAGATGGCGCTGGCGGACCGCGCCACCATTGGCAACATGGCGCCGGAATACGGCGCCACCTGCGGCTTCTTCCCGGTCGATGAGGTGACGCTGGAATACTTGAAACTCTCCGGCCGCGACGAGCACCGCATCAAGCTGGTGGAAGCTTATTGCAAGGCGCAAGGCCTGTGGCGCACCGAAACCGACCCGGTCTTCACCGACACGCTGGAGCTCGACATGGGCACGGTTCAGCCGTCGCTCGCCGGCCCCAAGCGCCCGCAGGATCGCGTGCTGCTCAAGGACGCCGCCGCCGCCTTCAACGTTGAACTCACCAAGAGCCTCGGCGTTGCCGCTGCCGATGTCGGCACCAAAGCCGCGGTTGCCGGCACGAATTACGAAATCACCCATGGCGACGTCGTCATTGCCGCCATCACCTCCTGCACCAACACCTCCAACCCTTACGTGCTGGTCGCCGCAGGTCTGGTGGCCCGCAAGGCCCGCGCGTTTGGCCTGACGCCGAAACCCTGGGTTAAAACCTCGCTCGCCCCCGGCAGCCAGGTGGTCACTGAGTATCTCGACAAATCGAACCTCTCCGCAGACCTCGATTCAATGGGCTTCCAGACCGTCGGCTATGGCTGCACCACCTGCATCGGCAATTCCGGACCGCTGGAAGACAGCATCGCGGACGCTATCGAGAGCAACAAGCTGGTTGCCGTCTCCGTGCTCTCCGGCAACCGTAATTTCGAAGGCCGGGTGCATCCGAACGTGCGCGCCAACTACCTCGCCAGCCCGCCGCTGGTGGTCGCCTATTCGCTGCTTGGCAACATCCGCCAGGACATCACCGCGGTCGCACTCGGCACGACTAAGGAAGGCAAGGAAGTCTTCCTCAAAGACATCTGGCCGACCAACAAGGAGATCAACGATATCGTGACTTCCGTCGTGACGCGCGAGATGTTCCTCGACCGCTACGGCGACGTCTTCAAGGGCCCGAAGCAGTGGCAGGCCATCGAGGTCACCGGCGGCACCGATACCTATGCCTGGCCGTCGGGCTCAACCTATGTAAAAAACCCGCCCTATTTCGACGGCATGACGATGGATTTGAAACCCATCACCGACATCACCGGCGCCCGCATCCTTGCCATCCTGGGTGACAGCATCACCACCGACCATATCTCGCCCGCCGGCAATATCAAGAAATCCGGCCCGGCCGGTGAGTATCTGAGCCAGCATCAGGTGCTGCAGAAAGACTTCAACTCCTACGGCGCGCGGCGCGGCAATGACGACGTCATGGTGCGCGGTACCTTCGCCAATATCCGCATCAAGAACGAAATGCTGGACGGTGTTGAAGGCGGCATGACCCGGCATTATCCGTCCGGCGACGAGCTTTCGATTTATGACGCCTCTGTGCGTTATAAAAAGGACGGCATCCCGCTGGTCGTGTTTGGCGGCAAGGAATACGGCACCGGCTCGTCGCGCGACTGGGCGGCCAAGGGCACGCTGCTGCTCGGCGTCAAAGCCGTCATCACCGAGAGCTTTGAGCGTATCCACCGTTCCAACCTGGTCGGCATGGGCGTGCTGCCGCTGACCTTCAAGGAAGGCATGGACCGCAAGACCCTTGGGCTGAAGGGCGATGAGCTGATCGATATTGTCGGCATTACCAATCTGTCGCCGCGGATGGATTTGAAGCTTATTATCAAACGGGCGAATGGGACCACCGATTCGGTTGATTTGTTCTGCCGCGTCGATACCGCCGACGAGGTGAACTACTACCACCACGGAGGGATCCTCCAATACGTCCTCCGAGGCATGGCCAAAGCTGCCTGAATTCTACTGTGGTGGTCAGCTGAGGCGCCTGCGTGCGCTTCCGCGCGGCGCCGCGTGGCGTGCTCACATACTTAACGTACGCTCCGCTCCGGCTCTCCGCAGACGCCCCAGCTGACTCACCACAGCGAATTTGACAGGCCGGTGCGGTTTATACCGCGTCCCGTCATGGCCCGGGTTGACCGGGCGGGGCCGCCCTCGGCCGTCGACGACTTCGCTGCGTCTACGCCTTTGTTGGTGGAATTCTTAAGCGCCGGCAGTTTGCAAGGCGGTGGCTTGGTTTTGTTTATTGCCCAGCATATCTTCCAGCGGCCTCCATTGGCCGTTGCGTAGCACTTCGGAAGGGCGGAATTTCGATTTATACGCCATCTTCCGGCTCTCCTGCACCCAGTAGCCCAGATACACATGCGGCAGGCCGAGCGCCGTTACGCGGTCGATCAGGCAGAGAATCGCCTGGGTGCCGAGCGAGCGTTCATCGGCGTCAGGGGAGAAAAAACTGTAGACGGCGGAAAGCCCGTCGCCGAGGCGGTCGGTGAGGCAGGCGCCCAGCAAGCGTTCCTGGCGGTCGCGGAACTCGACGATGCAGGTGTCGATCGGCGTATCTTCCACCATCGCGCGGTAGTCGTAGAAACTCATGCTGGCCATGTCGCCGTCGCCATGGCGGGCCTGCTGGTAGCGCTGGAATAGCTGGAACTGCTCAGCGGTGGCGCGCGGCGGCACTTCCGCCACGCTCAAATCGGCGTTGAGCTTTGCGATCCGCCGTTGCGTGCGGTTCGGCAGAAAATCCTTCGCGCGAATGCGGATCGGAACGCAGGCATTGCAGCTGGGACAGACTGGCGCATAGGCGATATTATGGCTGCGCCGGAACCCGCCGCGCGAAAGCCGGTCATGCAGGCTCTCAGCCGAAACGCCGGCCAATTCGGTCACCACCTTGCGCTCTGAACGGCCGGGCAAATACGGGCACGGCAGCGGCGCCGTGGTGTAGAAGAAATTCGGCCGGCGGGCGGGCTTGTAACTCATTCCTGCTATGTTTGGGCCGGATCGGACTTCCGTCAATCTTAATTTCGAATCACGACCAGGCCGGACAGCAGGTCATGTCCGGCGCGGTGCCGCGGCCCGACCAGCGCCAGTGCAAACGGCACGCAAGCCAGCACGAAACTGAGCCAGAGCAGCAGGGTCCAGACGAAAGCCTGGGCCAGAGTTGGCGGGCTCAAATCGATATCCTGGCGCACCGCCAGGCCGAACAGCCGCTGCCCCGGCGTGGCGCCGCTGCCGGCGATCAGCAAGGTGTAATATATAAACGGCAACAGTGGGATGATGTGGAACATCAGCCAGCCAAGCCCGAGGGTCAGGATGCCGAACAGCAATATCCCGAACGCGACCACCCAGCCGAACACGCCGATCAACAGGACATCGACCAGGAAAGCCAGAAAACGCCGGGCGAGCACGCCGCGGGTCAAAAATCCATCAACGCTGCTTTGGGTCAAATTTTGCGGAAGATATTGGCTCATGCCGGATATCTGGGGTCCGTTTCGTCACCATTGCAAGATAAATGATAACGGTGAAGAGCAGGGTTTCGGGAATTGCGTAGACAAACCAGCCGGAAATGGGCGTGAGCAGGAGATAAGGCGCCAGATAGACGATCAGGCAAAGCACGCTGAGTGCCGCGGATTGTGGTGCCAGCAGCAGGATAGCGGCGATCAGCGGAATGCCGTCATAAGCGCAGGCATGCGGCGCGCAGATACAGCTGCCGGCAAATAGCGCGGCAACGGCTAGCCTGTACGGCCCATGCCGAAAGGCGAGGAAGACGCCGGCGGCGCCGAACAGGCTGACCAGCGCCTGACCGCTCCACGCAGCGCCTGCAGCCACCCCAAGGCGCCGGAGATTGGCGATAACGGTAATATCGGCATTTAGCCCAAGGTTTTTGGCGGCGGCCGAATATTGCGCCTGATACACCGGGATTGCGTGCAGCCAGTCGACCCAGAGCCTCGCGGGAAACGCGCGGGTGGAGAGCGCCGTCAATATCAGCGCGGTCAGGCAGGCCGTCAGCATGGCGCATGTTTCGCCACGCGCCAGTAAGGCAAACGGGATCAGCAATCCGAGCTGCGGTTTTATCGTCAGCAAGCCGAAAGCGCTGCCGGCCAGAAGCGGATTTGACGGCAGCCAGGCGAAGCCCGCCAGCAGAATGGCGGCGGTAAAAAACCCGGTCTCGCCGGCGGCGCCGTTCAGCAGCGCGGTCGGGGATGCCAGCAGCGCCATGATCGCAAACCAGCGCAGCTTTGGCGCGAAGAATATCCAACCGGCAGAAATCAGCGCCGCCAGACCCGTCGCGGTCCAAAGGCTTTGCGCGGCGGCATAACTGAAATCGCCCAGCGGCCGGATCGCCAGCAGAAATGACGGCGGATATTGAAACGGAAAGAACGAGCGGAATTCCGGGTAAATATGTTGCTGAAACGCCTGCAGCGCCGGCGCCTGATAAATCCGCGCAGCCATCTTGGAATGCGCAAAGGCGGCAAACGACCAGATCCCCCGAAAATCACTGTTCAGCGAGGGCCGTTCCAGCAACGCCCAGATGGGGACGGCAATATTGACGCAGAAACACCCCACGGCCGCAGGCAACAGTGGCGACGCGGAGTTTTTCGGAATTGCTTCTTGCCGCATCGGCAAATCCTGCCCGAAGCAGATTTCCAAAATCCAAAGACAGCGCCGTATTTGCAAAGCCGCGCCGATTGTCCGAAACTTGGCACTCGATCGTGCCAAGCGCCCCGGTGCATGGCGCGGCGCGATGCAATGCGCGCTCGAACATCAACGGACGGAGATTACAATGGCGCGCGCCGGTTCGGTTCCCTATCTGCTCGGCACCAGCTTTCACAGCATGGCCTATGTGGAATTTGGCAACCCGGCGGCGCCGGCGGTGGTCTGCGTTCACGGCCTTACCCGCAACGCCCGCGATTTCGATCCGCTGGCGGAAGCATTATCCGACCAGTTCCACGTCATCTGTCCTGACCTGCCGGGGCGCGGCAAATCCAGCTGGCTGCCGGATGCCGCAATGTATCAGCCGCCGAACTATCCGGTGGCGCTCTCGCATCTGCTGGCGCATATCAACAAGCCGGTCGCCTGGGTTGGCACCTCGCTTGGCGGCATCTGCGGGCTGATGCTTGCGGCGGCCACTAACACGCCCATTACCCGCATGGTGTTGAACGACCTCGGCCCGCATATTCCCGCCGCTGCTCTGGCGCGCATTCGCGAGTATATGAGCCAGACCCCGGAACGCTTCCCCAGCATCGCGGCGCTGGAGGCGCATCTGCGGCAAATCCATGCGCCATTCGGCAGGCTAACCGATGCGCAATGGGCGCATCTCGCCCGCTACTCCGCCCGCCCGGTGCTGGGCGGTGCCTATGCGCTGCATTACGATCCGAAAATTGCCGATCCGATCAAATCCTCGGTGCCGCTTGATGTCGATATGTGGCCGCTCTGGAGCCTGATCAAAATCCCTGTCCTCGCCATTCGCGGTGCCGCCAGCGACCTGCTGACCGCCGAGACATTCGAGCGGATGCGCGGCGATGGCGCCGAAACTTTGATCGTCGAAGATGCCGGTCACGCGCCGGCTTTGATGGATGCGCCAACCATCGCCAGGATACGTGCGTTCCTGAATGAATAGGCCGGTGCTTAAATTTACCCCGGCTTAATTATCCGGAGTCTTCACGATTTAATCGATCGACCCAGCAGCACCCGCTTATAATAGGAGTCGTGACAAACAAAGAGCGTTACTTGCTGGTTCGCCAGGCGGTCATTGAAGCGGGCAGGGCGCTTATCTCTCAGCGCGTCTCGCTGGTGGCCGCCGGTTGCGCGTTCTACGCGACGCTGGCGCTGTTCCCCGCCATCACCATGCTGATCTCGCTCTACGGACTCGTCTTCAATCCGGACACCGTTCAGCCGCAGCTGCATTATCTGCAGCAATTCATGCCGCCTGCCGCCTTCAGTCTCATCTCCGACCGTGTTCAAAGCCTGGTCAGCCAGCCCGGCCAGGGGCTCGGCGTCGGGCTCATCATCAGCCTCGTCGTCACATTGTGGTCTTCCTCCACCGGCACCAAATCCGTTCTCAACGCGCTCACCATCGCCTACCGGCAGCGTGACAATCGCGGGATAATCGAGTTCCAGGCGCTGGCTTTGGGCATGACCCTGGTCGCCATCCTCGGCGCCTGCATCGCGATTGCGGCGCTGGTGCTCATCCCCGTCGTCATCACCTTTGTCGGGCTTGGCGCTGATGCGCGGCTGCTGGTCGATATCGCCGGCTTCGGCGCCATGGTCGGCTTTGTCCTGGTCTCGCTTGGCCTGCTCTATCGTTACGGCCCCGCAGGTGCTGGGCGAATTTTCTTCGCGCCCGGCGCCGCGGCTGCAACTTTTCTATGGCTGCTCGGCTCCTGGGCATTTGGCCTCTATGTCGGCCATTTCGCCGCCTACAATGCTTTGTACGGACCCTTGGCGACGCTGATAGGTTTGATGATGTGGTTCTATCTCACCGCCTATGCGGTGTTGCTCGGCGCTGAGTTGAACGCGGCGCTGGATCACGAATGGCGCATGGCGGAAAAGCGCCGCCTCTCGACTGAAACCACGCGTGAATCACACACGGTTTAATGGTTTAACCATATGTAGCGGGCTGCCACAGGGTTGAAGTGGCGTCCTCGTATGCCGATCTCTAGGTTGCCGGAAAGATATATTTTGATGTAGGTTAAGGCACCCGCATTTTGCGCCACGCAGATGCGGGTACAACTTGAGCTCCCTTTTCGCTTACGACCCGCTTTAACTTAATCGCCGAAACGGCGACAAAAATAAGGACAATCTACGTGGCCAACGAAAAATCGCAAAACGTGCAGGACGTGTTCCTGAACCACGTCCGCAAAAGTAAAACACCGGTCACCGTGTTTCTGGTGAACGGCGTGAAGCTACAGGGTGTCATTACCTGGTTCGATAATTTCTCGGTTCTGCTGCGCCGTGATGGACATACGCAGCTGGTCTATAAACACGCCATCAGCACCGTCATGCCGGGCGCGCCCATCATGCTGTTCGACGCCAGCAAGGCCGAAGGTGCGGCGACGGAATCCGCGGGATCGACGCTGAAACTCTCGCGCTCCGAAGGGCCCGATTATGGTCCGACCGAGCAGGACATCACCGGCTGACCACGCTGCTCGACACTGCCGCGCCGCCGGACAAGGCGGCGATCATTTTGCCCTGGGATAAACCTGCGAGCCGCGTAAGCGCCGGCGGCGCGCCGCGCGACGGTTCATCGCACGGCGCGCCACGCACGGTGCGCGCGGCGGAAGCGCGTGTCGCCGAGGCCGTGGGGCTGGCCGCATCCATCGGTCTGGTTGTCGTGCATGAGGCAATTTTCAATATTCGTGCCCGCAATCCCGCCACTTTGTTCGGCAAAGGACAGGTGGAGATGGCGGGCGCGGATATCGCCCAGCATGAGGTGAATGTGGCGGTGGTGGATGCGACGCTGACGCCGGTACAGCAACGCAATCTGGAAACCGCCTGGAAATGCAAGGTGATCGACCGCACCGGGCTGATCCTGGATATTTTCGGGGAACGCGCCCGCACCCGTGAAGGTTCGTTGCAGGTGGAGCTCGCGCATCTCGACTATCAGCGCTCCCGTCTCGTCCGCTCATGGACTCACCTTGAACGCCAGCGCGGCGGCTTCGGGTTTCTGGGCGGCCCGGGTGAAACCCAGATCGAGGCGGATCGGCGCTTGATCGGCAACCGCATCGTCAAGCTCAAAACCGAGCTCGAAGATGTCCGTCGCACCCGCGGACTGCATCGTGGCGCGCGCAAGCGCACGCCATCTCCGGTGGTCGCCCTGGTCGGCTATACCAATGCCGGCAAATCGACATTGTTCAACGCCATGACCGGCGCCACGGTTGTGGCCGAGGACCAGCTGTTCGCAACATTGGACCCCACCATGCGTGGTCTGACGCTCGGCTCCGGCCGCAATATCATCCTGTCGGATACCGTGGGTTTCATCAGCGATCTGCCGACCGAGCTGGTGGCGGCCTTCCGCGCAACGCTCGAGGAGGTTGCCGAAGCAGATTTGATTTTACATGTCCGCGACATCGCGCATCCGGAATCCAGCGCGCAGCAAAGCGACGTCACCGCCGTGCTGGACGGCATGGTCAAGGACGGCACGCTGGACGACGCCTGGCCGTCACGCACGCTGGAAGTTCTGAACAAGGCGGATCTGCTGGGCGGAATCGCCAATGTTCCGTTGCGGAATGATAACGGTATCGCGGTCTCGGCGTTGACCGGCGAAGGCATGGAAGCATTGCTGAGCGCGATCGACCGCCGGCTGGGCTCGGGGCATGTCAGCATGCATTACGATATCGCGGTCGAGGACGGCGCCAGGCTGGCGTGGCTATACCGGCACGGCGACGTGATCAGCCGCGAGGACGACGCGGCGCTGGTGCATATCGAGGTCCGGCTGTCGGAGGCCGACCGCGCGCGGTTCGAGCGGATATGAGCCTCACCGCTGCTGAAATAGACGCGGTGGTAAATTTGCTTCGGGATGTCTCGGCAGCCGAAATCATGCCGCGTTTCCGCAAGTTGGCGGTAGAAGACATCCGGCTCAAATCCGGCCCGCAGGACCCGGTGACGGTCGCCGACGAAGCCGCCGAAAAGGCGCTCGACGCCGGCCTGCGCCGGCTGTTTCCCGGCTGTGACGTGATCGGCGAGGAAGCCGTCGCGGAAAATCCCGATTTGCTGAAACGCCTCAGCCAACCAGGTAAGGTCTGGGTCATCGATCCCATCGACGGCACCGCCAATTACGCCTCCGACTTGCCGCTCTTCGGCGTCATCCTGGCGCTGGTGGAAGCCGACAGCGTCCTGGCCGGCTTTATCCATGATCCGGTTGGTGATGACACCGCCATCGCCATTGCCGGCGGCGGCGCCTGGATGCAGACCCGCGACACCCGCAAAACCTTGCGCGTCTCGCAGCCCATGCCGGTCAGGCAAATGACCGGCTCCGTCTCCTGGCGTTTCCTCCCCGAACCTTTGCGAAGCCGCGTCATGAGCCGGCTGGACCGCCTGGCCGCGGCGCCCGACTACCGCTGCGCCGCGCACCAATACCGTATGCTCGCGGCCGGCCACGCCCAGATGCAATTGTTCCGTAAATTGCTGCCCTGGGACCACGCCGCCGGCGTGCTGCTGCACCGTGAAGCCGGCGGCTACTCCGCCCATTTCGACGGGACCCAATACCTGCCCTCCGCAACCACCGGCGGCCTCCTGCTGGCCCCTGATGCTGAGAGCTGGCTGGAGGTAAGAAAGGCTTTGTTGGATGTTTAAGAGGTTCTTTTTTGAAAAAAAGGCGCAGCGCCCGCGGAACCAAAAAACTTTTTTGAGTCCGGGGCATGGGTGTTGGCACCGCTGAAGCCCGCGAATTTGGGGATCTAGCTTTGAATCAACTTTCCGAAGTTGCAAACATTATTAGCTATCACGCGCATATCTATTATCGGACGCCGGAAGAACGCGCCAGGGCGGAACAAATTCGTGAGCAGATTGCCGAAGGCTTTCTGGTGAAATTAGGCCGCTGGCGCGACACGCCCGTCGGCCCGCACGCAGCGCCGATGTTTCAGGTGGCTTTCTCGACGGAAGTCTTTCCGGAATTCGCGCCCTGGCTGATGCTGAACCGCCAGGACCTTGTCATCCTGTTGCATCCTAACACCGGCGCCCCGCGCGGCGACCATTTGGCCCGCGCCATCTGGTACGGCGAAGTGCTGCCGATCATCAACCCAGAACAATTATCCGAGACCTCCGACGAGGACGAAACAGTCCACCCGAACACGACGCCAAAAATCAGGTAATTATTTCGATCGCCCCGGACTGCACATTGAAGTGCAGACCCCCAAGGGTCAGCGTTCCGGCTTCGACGCGGGATTTTATCCAGGGAAACGTCAGCAGGTTGGCGAGCGAAACGCGAATCGATTCCCGCTCGCATTGATTGCATAATTTATCGAACTCGGCCGGCGCTTCCGGAGAATCGCAAACCCGCGCCCGCGCGTTTTTGGCAATCGCCATCCAGGATGAAATGAAATCCCCGTCGCCGGCGCTGGGGCCCCGAACCAGCGCCCTGATGCCGCCGCACTGGCTATGCCCCAGCACCACCACGCGCGAAACGTTCAGGCCGGTCACCGCAAATTCCAGCGCCGCGGACGTGCCGTGCATGCCCATATCCGGCGCGTAGGGAGGTACCAGATTGCTCACATTGCGGACTACGAAAATATCGCCGGGGGCGGCATCGAAAATGACTTCCGGTGAGACCCGGGAATCCGAGCAGGCGATCACCATGCTGGACGGCGCCTGGCCATCACGCGCCAGCGCGGCGTAGCGGTCCTTATGTTGCCGCCAATAGCCGTTGATGAACCGGTCGTAGCCTTCCAGCAAAGAATTCATGGGCTTTGGATAGAGAAATTTCGCTGCATTACAAGCCGCTACGCTTTGCAGCGTCCCAAAGCCGGTCCATCTCGGCCAGGTCGGAATCCGCCGGCATCTTTCCAAGGGCTGCCAACTCGGCTTCGATAAAGCGGAAGCGGCGGATGAATTTTTGGTTGACGCCGTCCAGGCAGGCCTCGGCGTTCAGTTGCAATTTGCGCGCGAGGTTGACGAGTACGAACATCATGTCGCCCAGCTCATCCTGCAGCCGGTCCGGCGCGGCCCGCGGCAGTTCTGCCCGCAGCTCCCTGATTTCCTCCTCAAGCTTATCCAGCACAGCGCCCGGGTCCGGCCAATCGAACCCGACGCGCGCGGCGCGGGCGGTGAGTTTGGCGGCGAACGCCATTGCCGGCAGGGTCTCTGCAATGCCGTCCAATGTTCCCACTTGCGCCCGGGCAGAGCGTTCCTCCGCCTTCTGCAGCTCCCAGGCTTTGGTCTGTGCAGCGGCGTCCCGGTCCGGTTCGGTGCCGAAAACATGCGGATGCCGGCGGATCATTTTATCTGTGATCGCGGCAGCGACATCGTTGAAATCGAACCAGCCGCGCTCCTCGGCTATGCGGGCATGATAGACGACCTGAAACAGCAAATCCCCAAGCTCGTCCTTGATCTGGGCGGGATCATTCGCCTGGATCGCGGCGCGCACTTCATAGGCCTCTTCGATTGTGTAGGGTGCGATTGTCGAGAAATCCTGCGCTCTATCCCAGGGGCAGCCGGTTTGCGGATCGCGAAGTGCCGCCATTACCGAGATAAGTGCCAGTGTAGAGTTGATTTGTTCGCCCATATGCCTGCTGTATTGGAAAAACAGAGGGATACAAAGATGCCGAGCGCTTATGATTTCAGTTTCCAAACCGTGCAGGGCAAGCCGTACGCGTTGAAAGACCTCGCGGGCAAACCGTTCGTGGTGGTCAACACCGCGTCCAAATGCGGATTTACCCCGCAATATAAGGCGCTGGAAGCGCTCTGGCGCGAGCATAAGGACCAGGGGCTGGTGATCATCGGCGTTCCCTCCAACGATTTCGCCAACCAGGAACCCGGGTCGAACGATGAGATCGCCAGTTTCTGCGAAATCAATTACGGCGTCGATTTCCCGATCATGGGCAAGGAGCACGTGAAGGGTGCCGCGGCGCATCCGTTCTTCAAATGGGCCGGCGAGAATGGCGGCTTCCTCGCCAAACCGAAATGGAATTTTTTCAAATATCTGGTCGGCGCCGATGGCCAGCTGGTCGATTGGTTCTCCAGCCTCACCAGCCCGGAGTCGAAGAAATTCAAATCAGCAGTTGAGAAAATGCTTGTGCGATAACTGAGCGCGCGCCCGGCCAGACGTCGTATTCGTCAAACCGGTCGGGATGCACCCAGGCGACGTCATCCACATCATCGCCGGCGACGGCATTCCCGCCGACATAATGGGCGCCGAAATCGAGGATGGTGTAATGATATTGCAGACGGCCAGCATCGTCGCGATGCAGGGAATCCGCATGCGCGACCAGATGAAACGGCCCTGCTTCCAGACAGGTCTCCTCCAGTAGCTCGCGTCTGGCGCATTCCTCGGCGGTCTCGCCCAGTTCCTGCGCGCCGCCCGGCAGGCTCCATTGCCCCATCCCCGGCGGCTTGCCGCGCTTGACCAGCAGCACCTCATCCCCCCGCAGCAGAACAATGCCGACGCCAACCCGCGGCGCGTCTGGATATTCTCTCATCTGTTTTGCTCCGATTTAGATTTCATCCCGCCCGCAGCGTCTGTATCGCATCCCGCTGATCAAATAGGTTAAGTAAGATGCGAATAGCTTGGCCGCGGGCGGATTCCAGTTTCGGGTCGCGGTCCAGCAGCATGGTGGCGTCCTGGTTCGCCATCAGCAGCAGCTCTTCATGCGAGTCTGGGTCCGCCAGCCGGTAGCCGGGCAGGCCGGACTGCCTTGTCCCCAGCGCATCGCCATGGCCCCGCAGGTGGTAATCCTCATCGGCGATCAAAAATCCGTCCTCGGTTTCACGCAAGGTGTTCAGCCGCTTGCGCGCGGTCTCGCCGATTTTATCGGGATGCAGGAGCAGGCAGAAACTGGCCGCATTGCCGCGGCCGACGCGCCCGCGCAATTGATGCAATTGCGCCAGGCCAAAGCGCTCGGCATGCTCGATGACGATGACGCTGGCCTCGGGGATATCCACCCCGACCTCGATGACGGTTGTGGCAACCAGAATGCGCGCGTCACCGGATGCAAAGGCGGTGAGCGCAGCGTCTCTCGCCGCGGCATCCATTTTGCCATGCGCCAAAGCGACATCCGCGCCAAAGCGTTTCTGGAGTTCGGCAAAACGGATTTCGGTGGCGGTGATGTCCACAATCTCGGATTCCGCCACCAGCGGGCAAACCCAATACACCCGCGCGCCGGTGACAATGGCGCGGGCGACGGCATCCACCACCTTTGGCAATTCGGAATGCCGGTGCATGGTCGTGCGGATCGGTTTCCGGCCGGCCGGTTTTTCGGTAATGCGGGAAATATCCATCTCGCCCCAATGGGTGAGCAGCAAAGTGCGCGGGATGGGGGTGGCGGTCATCACCAGCAGATCCATCGCATCGCCCTTGGCGCCAAGCTGCAGCCGCTGGTCGACCCCGAAGCGATGCTGCTCGTCGATGACGGCAAATACCAGGTTTTGAAATTCGACATGTTTCTGAAACAGCGCGTGGGTGCCGATGACGATCGGGATGCTGCCGTCTGCGAGGCCCTTCAGGACGGCGGTGCGGGCCTTGCCTTTGACATTGCCGGTGAGCAGGGCAACCGGCACCGGGCAAAGTTTTTGCAGCGTGACGTAATGCTGCTTGGCGAGGATTTCCGTCGGCGCCAGCAACGCCGCCTGGCCGCCGGATTCCACCGCCCGCAGTATCGCCAGTACCGCGATCAGCGTTTTGCCGGAACCGACATCGCCTTGCAGCAGGCGCAGCATCTGGTGCGGCGCCGCCAGATCGGCATCGATTTCCGCCAGCGCCTTGGCTTGCGCCGCCGTGGGGGCAAAGCCGAAACGCAGCAGTGCCTGCGCGCGCAGCAGCCCGGTGCCGGTCAGCATGCGCCCGGCGCGCTTGCGGCGGCGGGAGCGCACGATGGCAAAGGCGATCTGCCTGGCCAGAAGCTCGTCATAGG
>JAMFSE010000053.1 GCA_026225115.1 Rhodovastum atsumiense | reverse complement strand
GGTCGCCCAGGAACTCCTCCGGATCCAGCATTTTTTCCAGGATTTTCCGAAACTGCTGCTCATTCACCGTGGCAAGCAGCCGCCGGTCATTCACGCCCCGACGGCGCAAATCCGCCATATGCGTGCTGAGCTCAGGATTGCGCCGCAGCAGCGCCTGCACGCTTTTCAACAGCTTCGGATATCGCTCTTCTATTGCGCTCTCCAGCACCACAACGGCGCAAAGCGGCAATAACCCGACCAGCGAGCGCGTTTTCAGCCGCGTCGCACTTCCGTCCGGCATCCGGAGAACATCGTAAAAAAACCCATCCCCCTGGTCCCACATCCCCGCACCTTCCGCGTCTTCCCAGTTCAGGGCCGAGGCGATCCGGCAAAAATGTTCAACGAAAATGATCGCATGATCTTCATAGACAGGCTTATGCGCCGCCAGCTCCAGCGCAATCTGCAGCATCGCCTGGCAAAAAATCGTCATCCACGCCGTGCCGTCCGATTGCTCCAGATGCCCGCCAGTGGGCAGCGGTTTGCTGCGGTCAAAAATGGCGATATTATCCAGCCCCAGAAACCCGCCCTCAAAAATATTATTGCCGGAGCGATCCTTTCGGTTGAGCCACCAGTTGAAGTTCAGCAGCAGCCGGTTGAACGCCATCTCCAAAAACTCAATATCGCCACTTCCGTGCAGCATCCTGTCGATTTCGAAGGTAAGCATCACGCACCAGGCATGCACCGGCGGATTAACATCGCCGAACTCCCATTCGTAAGCCGGCAATTGCCCGTTCGGATGCATGTATCTTGGCGACAAAAGCAGCGTCAGCTGCGATTTCGCAAAATCGGAATCCACCAGCGCGATGGGGATGGTCTGGAATCCCAGATCCCAGGCCGCATACCAAGGATATTCCCATTTATCCGGCATGGAAATAATGTCGCCGTTGACGACATGGGTCCAGCCGTCATTGCGATATTTACCGATGGCGCGTCCCGGATTTTCGACGCCGTGATCGCGCAGCCACTGCAATATGTCGAAATTATAAAACTGCTTCGACCATAGCATCCCCGCCAGCGCCTGCCGGAACACCAGATGCTTGTCGGGATCGGTCTCGGACGGCAGCACTGACGCGTAAAACCGGTCCGCCTCCGACCTCCGCTCTGCCATCACCGCGCTGAAACCGGCGCCAAATTTTTGTCCCGGATCCATCGCACCGGCAGACAACCGCAGCCGGATTGTCTCGCTGCCACGGCCATGTACGTTTACGCGGTAATGCGCCGCCGCCTTCGAGCCGGTTTGTTCGGGGTTAACGGCGTCCATGCGCCCATCGATGACCGCCGCGTGAAAACCGTCCTTCACATAGAGCGAGGCATTCGGCGCATCGAACAGCCGCTCGGTGTTCGTCTCATTCTCGGTGAATAAATACGCAACCTCGCGATCGCAGCGCAGAACATAATCCCCAAGCGCCGGGTGGCGCGAGACGATCGCACCGTCCGTCACCGCCAGCCTCGGCGCCGTGCTGTCACCGCCCCAGGACCAGGTATTGCGAAACCACAGCGTCGGCAGCACATCCAGCCAGGCGGCGTCCGGCCCGCGATTGGCGATGGTAATCTCGATCAGGATATCCGCCGGCCCGGCCTTCGCGTAAGCGACCTCAATATCGAAATACCGGTCCTCGTCGAAAATGCCGGTGTCGAGCAGCTCATATTCCGGCATCAAGCGCGTGCTGTTCCGGTTGGCTTCGATCAATTTCTCGTATGGGTAGGCCGCATGCGGATACTTATAAAGCATCCGCATGAAGGAATGCGTCGGCGTACTATCGAGATAGAAATAATACTCCTTAACATCCTCACCGTGATTGCCTTCATTATTGGTAAGGCCGAACAACCGCTCCTTCAGAATCGGATCCCGCCCGTTCCAAAAGGCCAAGGCGAAACATAAAATCTGCTGATCATCGGAAATCCCGGCGATGCCGTCCTCGCCCCAGCGATAGGCGCGCGACCGCGCCTGGTCATGGCTGAAATATTCCCAGGCGCTGCCGTCGCTGCTGTAATCCTCCCGAACCGTTCCCCATTGCCGCTCGCTTAAGTACGGGCCCCATTGCCGCCACGGCGTCTGATTTACCCGCGCATCCCGAAGGCGCTCGCGTTCCTCAGTCATGGCGTTGTGACCTCACACCGGCGGCCCGCATATTGCTTGCTATCCAATCCTTCGAACGTTAGGGCCGGTTTGTCGAACTAACGCCCGGCCGCCGCCTGCGCCATCTTCGCCAATATCTGGCCGATCGTAAAGCTGGCAGGCTTTTGCCGGGGCGCAAATGCCGCAAAGGTGGCGATGAACCTTGCCATTAGGTCTTGGGCGGCCATGATCCCAATGGGTATTGACCACGGCGATCATTGCGGTGCTGCTACTGGTGAGGGGGGTCATCACATTTGTGGACGTCGCGCTCCGTCTCAATGCGTTCAATCTGTAGCGTCTAAAGCAGGGGCAGCCACATGCAGGAAAAAGCCATTCAGGATGCACTCAATTGTCACTGGGCCGCATCCGACCGCAACGATTTCGATGCGGAACACGACATCTACCGTGACGACGCCGTGCTCGAATACCCGCAATCGGGGGAGCGCATCCGCGGCCGGCACAACATTCAGGCCTCACGCATGGCGCAGCCGAACACCAAGCGTTTCGACCTGCGCCGCATCACCGGCAGCGGCGATCTCTGGGTCTCCGAATTCATCCTCTCTTACGACGGCCGCCCCAGCTGCGTGGTCAGCATCATGGCGTTCGAGGACGGCAAAGTGGCGCATGAGACGCAATATTTCAGCGACCCGTTCGAACCCGGTCCCAGCCGCGCCCATCTGGTTGAACCGGTATAATGCGCCCGCGCATTCTGAACCGCGCAAAAATGCCGAAGGATACCGTCGAATTGGCCCGCTATCTCATCGGCAAACTGGTCCTTCGCAGCCTGCCGGGGGGTGTGGCCGGCGGCCGGATTGTCGAGACCGAAGCCTATGATGTCGGCGATCTCGCGGGTCACGGCACAAGCGGGAAGACGTCCCGCAATCGCTCGCTTTTTCTCGACCACGGCCATGCCTATGTCTACCTCGCCTACGGCACTTCCTGGATGTTCAACGTCTCCAGCGAAACCGTCGGTGTAGGCACCGGCGTTCTGATCCGGGCGATCGAACCGACCCTCGGCATCCCCCTCATGCAACGAAACCGCGGCAGTCTGTTGATGCGCGATCTGGCCCGTGGCCCGGGACGGCTTTGCGCCGCCCTGCAAATCGACCGTCAATTGGACGGGATCGATCTCTGCCAGCCGGGCCAGCTGTGGCTTGCATCCGGCGAGGCGGCGGCCGGCGGTCCGGCGTCCGGCGGTCCGGCGTCCGGCGGTCCGGCGTCCGAAATAGGCGTCAGCAAGCGAATCGGCATTACCCGCGCCGCCGATAGCCCATTGCGCTTCTACCTCCGCGGCAGCCGCTTCGTCAGCGGCCCGCAGGCCCTCAACGCGTAGCAGCCCCCACTTTTGCCCAAAAGAGCCCCTCAGCGCAGTGCAGCAACGTGCTGCCGTTATGGCAGCCATGTGCCGGTTGATAGCGGAAAAAAATCCGCCTAGACTTGTTCCGTCCGCCGTGTCATTCGCGCCGGAGAAGTAGAATTAATGTAGCAGCCGGAACGCCGATACCATGATCGCGGACTGAAGCTGGTATTGGAGGATATGCGATTTGTTACCGACCGACGTCCGGAATCCCGACTATTTTCATAAAGTCGTGGATTGCCAATGGGCCTGCCCGGCACACACCCCGGTTCCCGAATATATCCGTCTCATTGCCGCCGGCCGGTATGACGACGCCTATATGGTCAACTGGCAGTCCAATGTCTTCCCGGGCGTGCTCGGCCGCACCTGCGACCGCCCCTGTGAGCCCGCCTGCCGCCGCGGCCGGGTCGAGGAAGAACCGGTAGCCATCTGCCGCCTCAAGCGCGTCGCCGCCGATAACAAGGGCAATGTCTCCGCCCGCATGCCGAAACCCGCAAGCAGCACCAACGGCAAGCGTATCGCCTTGGTCGGCGCCGGCCCGGCCTCGCTCACCGTCGCCCGCGATCTGGCACCTTTGGGCTATGAGGTCACCGTCTTCGATGAGTTCAAACAAGGCGGCGGCATGATCCGCAGCCAGATCCCCAAATTCCGCCTGCCCGAGGAAATCATCGACGAGGAAGTCGGCTACATCCTCGACCTTGGCGTCAAAACCGAATTCGGCAAACGCGTCGACAGCCTCAAGGGTCTCATCGACGAGGGTTATGACGCCATTTTCGTCGGCACCGGCGCCCCGCGCGGCCGCGACCTCGACATTCCCGGACGTCAGGTGGCCGCCGCCAATATCCATATCGGCATCGACTGGCTCTCCTCCGTCTCCTTCGGCCACATCACCAGCATCGGCCGGCGCGTCATCGTGCTCGGCGGCGGCAACACCGCCATGGATTGCTGCCGCTCGTCGCGCCGTCTCGGCGGCGACGACGTCAAAGTCATCGTCCGCAGCGGCTTTGAGGAAATGAAGGCCTCGCCCTGGGAAAAATCCGACGCGATCCACGAGGACATCCCTATCATCAACTTCCTGGTGCCGAAGGAATTCACCCATCAGGACGGCAAGCTCACCGGCGTCGTGTTCGAAAAGGTCAAAGCCGAATACGATGAGAAAGGCCGCCGCAAGCTGGTCAATGCCGGCGAACCGGACATCCATCACGAATGCGACGACGTGCTCGTCGCCGTCGGCCAGGAAAATTCCTTCCCCTGGATCGAGCGCGATATCGGCCTCGAATTCGACCGCTGGGACATGCCGGTGGTGGATGAGACCACCTTCCGCTCCACCCATCCAAAAGTGTATTTCGGCGGCGATTCCGCCTTCGGGCCGAAAAACATCATCTGGGCCGTCGCCCACGGCCACCAGGCCGCCATCTCCATCGACCTTGCCTGCCGCGGCGAGGAACTGACAAATCGCCCGCCGCCGAAAACCTGGCTCAACAGCCAGAAAATGGGCATCCATGAATGGAGCTACGACAACGACATCTCCAACGATTTGCGCTACATCGTCCCGCATCAGGACAAGAAAATCGCGCTCGCCGATATCAAAACCGAAGTCGAGCTCGGCTTCGACCTGAAACAGGCTTTCGCCGAAGCCCAGCGCTGCTTCAACTGCGACGTCCAGACGGTCTTCACCGAGGACGCCTGCATCGAATGCGACGCCTGCGTCGACATCTGCCCGACCGACTGCATCACCTTCACCGATAACGCACCCGAGGACGAGCTGCGCACGCATCTCTCCGCCCCGGCCCTCAACCTCACCCAGGACCTCTACGTCTCGACCGACCTTAAAACCGGCCGCGTCATGGTGAAGGATGAGGATGTGTGCCTGCATTGCGGCCTCTGCGCCGAGCGCTGCCCCACCGGCGCGTGGGATATGCAACGTTTTCTTCTGGATATGGCAAAGGCTGGCTCCGCATGCTCCAAATCGTAAATGAAGTTGAGGGCATCACCGCCGTCAACGATTTCGTCGTCAAATTCGCCAACGTAAACGGCTCCGGCTCCGCCAGCGCCAACCAGCTGTTCGCGAAATCGATCTTGCGCATGGGCGTGCCGGTGGCACCTCGCAACATCTTCCCCTCCAACATCCAGGGCCTGCCCACCTGGTACGAGATGCGCATCTCGGAGAAGAATTATCTCGGCGCCCGCGAAGGCACCGATCTGATGGTGGCGATGAATCCCCAAACCTGGGACCAGGACGTCGCCTCGATTTTGCCCGGCGGCTACCTGTTCTACGATTCCACCCGCGTGATCCCGGAAAGCCGGTTCCGCCGCGACATCAAAATCATCGGCATGCCGCTGACCGAGCTCACCAACAACGCCTATAAAGACCCGCGCCAGCGCCAGCTTTTCAAAAACATCATCTATGTCGGTGCGCTCGCGGCACTTCTGAACATCGAAATCGAAGTTCTTGAAAAACTCATCGGCGAGCAGTTCAAATCGAAAGAAAAACTGATCTCCGCCAACATCCAGGCCCTCCACATGGGCCGGGACTACGCGCTCGCGCATTTGTCCTGCCCAATCGGCCTGACCATCCGCCGCTCAACCGCCGTTGGCGACCGCATCTCCATCGAAGGCAACGCGGCCTCCGCGCTTGGCGCCGTCTACGGTGGCGCCACCGTCTGCGCCTGGTACCCCATCACCCCGTCCTCCTCGCTGGCGGAAGCCTACCAGACCTACGCGACGAAATTCCGCACCGATAAGGAAACCGGTGAGCACCGCTACGCCATCGTCCAGGCCGAGGATGAGCTCTCCTCCATCGGCATGGTCATCGGCGCCTCCTGGAATGGCGCGCGCGCCTTCACCTCCACCTCCGGCCCCGGCATTTCGCTGATGCAGGAATTCTTCGGCCTCGCCTATTTCGCCGAAATCCCCGCCGTCATTTTCGACGTACAACGCGCTGGCCCCTCCACCGGCATGCCGACCCGCACCCAGCAATGCGACCTCATCTCCTGCGCCTATGCCTCGCATGGCGACACCAAACACGTGCTGCTCTTCCCCGAAGATCCGCATGAATGCTTTACCTTCGGCGCCCAGGCTTTCGATCTGGCCGAACGGCTGCAAACCCCGATCTTTGTTCTGCTGGACCTCGATATCGGCATGAACGAACGCCTGGTGAAACCTTTGGTCTGGGACGATGCCAAACGCATGGACCGCGGCAAGGTGATGACCGCGGCCGAGCTCGAATCCGGCAAGGATTTCGGCCGCTATATGGATGTGGACGGCGACGGCATCGCCTACCGCACCTATCCCGGCACCCACCCGACACGTGGCTCCTTCTTCACCCGCGGCACCTCGAAGGATGCGCGGGCGAAATACACCGAATCCGCCGCCGCCTATGAAGAAAACATGGAGCGCCTGCTGCGCAAATTCGCCACCGCCGAAAAACTGGTGCCGGCGCCGGAATTCCTCCCCGCCCGCCGCCCCACCAAACTGGGCGCCATCTATTACGGCTCAACCTCGCCGGCGATGACGGAGGCCAACGACCTGCTGCTCGCCCAGGGCATCGAACTTGATTTGATGCGCGTCCGCGGCTTCCCCTTCAACGACGACGTCCGCAACTTCATCGACGCCCATGACGAAATCTTCGTCGTCGAGCAAAACCGCGATGGCCAGATGCGCACCCTGCTCGTCAACGAGCTCGATGCCGATCCCAAAAAGCTGAAGCGCGTGCTGCATTATAACGGCTCGCCCATCACCGCCCGGATGATCTCGGAATCAATCGCCGCCTTCGTTTCCGCCAACGCGGCCGCTACCACGACGACTGCATAAGGCAGGAAGAAAAAAATGACATTTTTGCCAAAACCGACAATGCACCACCCGGAGCTCCCCACGAACACGTTGGGATACACCCGCCGCGATTACGAAGGTGCGGTCTCCACCCTTTGCGCCGGCTGTGGTCATGACTCCATCTCAGCCGCCATCGTGCGCGCCTGCTATGAGCTCGATTTGCCGCCGCACCGCATCGCCAAACTCTCCGGCATCGGCTGCTCTTCCAAAACCCCCACCTATTTCCTTGGAAATTCGCACGGCTTCAATTCCGTGCACGGCCGCATGCCCTCCGTCCTCACCGGCGCCAACCTCGCCAACCGCGACCTGATCTATCTTGGCGTCTCCGGCGACGGTGATAGCGCTTCCATCGGCCTCGGCCAGTTCGCCCACGCCATGCGCCGCGGCGTCAACATGGTCTACATCGTCGAGAATAACGGCGTTTACGGCCTCACCAAAGGCCAGTTCTCCGCCACCTCCGACCGCGGCGCCAAAAGCAAAAAAGGCGTCGAGAATAACGACGAAGCAATCGATTTGGTCAGCATGGCCATCCAGCTCGGCGCCACCTTTGTCGCCCGTAGCTTTTCGGGCGACAAAACCCAACTGGTCCCGCTCATCCAGGCCGCCCTGGAACATCAAGGTGCAGCCTTCATCGATTGCATCTCGCCTTGCGTCGCCTTCAACAACCACGTCGGCTCCACCAAGAGCTTCGACTACGTTCGCGAACATAACGAGGCCGTAAACTACCTCGACGTCATCACCGGCCGCGACGAAATCACCGTCGACTACGCCCCCGGCTCCGTCGAAATCGTCAAGCAGCACGACGGCTCCCTGCTCCGCCTGCGCAAACTCGCCGGCGACTACGACATCACCAGCCGCGCGCAAGCCATGGGCTTCCTGCAAACCCACGCTGAGGCCGGCGAAATCGTCACCGGCCTCCTCTACGTGGACCCGGAACCGCTGGACATGCACCACTACCTGAAAACCGCCAAAGCCCCGCTGAACGGCATGACGGAAACCGACCTATGCCCCGGCTCCGCGGCACTCGAAAAACTCAACGCAAGCTTGAGGTAAGCACTTCTTTTTGTGAACAAAAAGAAGCAAAAAAACTTTTTGAATCTGGACCGTGGGCGCTGGCGGCTGCCCGTCACATTGTCGGTGCTGTCTCGCTTTTGGACTGGCCGAAATTGTTCGGCCCCAGGGCGTATTCCGGCAGTTTAATCTCACCGCGCTTGATCCGCTCAAGCTGGTAGATAAACGTCTGCGCCGTTTGCGCGAATAAATGCTCGCCCGCGATCAGCCCCGGCCTGGCCGGATTCTGCGCCGTCACGAAACGCGCCATCGGTTCCACCCGCGTATCGTAATCGAGCGAGAAAAACAGCGGAAACGAATAGCGTTCCTCGCTGACCTTGCGTACCCGATGCATGGTGGCGACGAACGCGCCATTCGTCCACAACTCCAACATATCGCCGATGTTCACGACAAAGGCGTTCGGCAGCGGCGGTACGTCGATCCATTCGCCGGCGCCATTCAAAACCTCCAGCCCGGGCGCGGTGGCGCGCAGCAAGGTGAAACATTCATAATCCGTATGCGCGCCGATGCCGGGTTTATCTTCAGCCTCCGGGTCATGCGGATAATGGATCAGCCGCAGCTGGCTCGGCGGTTTCGTCAGCAGCGCATCGAACGCATCCATCGGCTCGCCCAGCGCCAATGCAAAACCCCGCAGCAGCACGCAGCCAATTTTGAACGTCGCATCATAATACGCGCCCACCGCTTCCTTGAAGCCGGGCAGCTCCGGCCATTGGTTGGGCCCAAGCAACGGATTGCCGGCGCAATAATCCGGATCATCCGCCGGCAGGTCGCGGCTTAAATCATAGGCTTCTTTTGCATCCTTGGTGCCGATCGTAAAAATCTCCTCGCCCTCCGGCACATAGCCGCGGTGATTCCGGGAGTTTCCAATATACACCTGCAGTTTTTTATCGAGCGGCAGCGCGAAGAATGCCTTGGCGGCTGCCAGCATCGCGTCGAACCGCGCCGTGTCCAGCCCATGCCCGGTCACATATAAAAACCCGACATCGCTGGCCGCCGCCTTCAGCGCCGCGGCCGTCTGCCTAATTGCCGCCGCATCCGCGCCGTATAGCGCGGAAATATCGACCACCGGTATCCTGGAAAAATCCTTGTTCATCGACTTCCTCAAAACGCCATGGCGGCGCCCGCCAGCACCGCCGCATCGCCCTCACTGTCCGTAATCTCCCAGTACCGCCGCGCCACCGCGCCATCGGCAGCACGGTCCCGGGTCGCTATGCCGCCGTCCCCGAATGACTGATCCAGCGGTTCGCCGACGCGGTAGGGCAGGGTGGATGCGGTAATGCGCCACCCCGCCGGCTCAATCTGTCCAAATGAGATTTCGCAATCCACCATTGCCCGGGCGGTCTGAACATCGGCGCTCCCAGCCACGCATTGCGTCAAATGCTGCTCCGCCGCCAGGCTCAGCATGCGGTCCCGCGCAACCATGAAATTCGCGCCCACGCGCAGCAAGCGGCCCTTCACGCCGGAATCCTTGCAACGCAAGGCCAACGCGGCGGCGGGTGCCGCGGCAAGAGCCGGATCGCGATGCCAATGCTCGATATACGCAATGTCCCGGCCGGTTTCGACCAGTACGTCTCCCTCCCAATGCAGCGAGCCGGCATCCGAATAGAGCGGCTTCGGCTGATAATCGATCTCTCTCGCCCATTCAAAAAAACTGCCGTCGAAACCAAAATGCCCGGAGAAACCTTCCTGTGCGGCCAGGCGCAGGCAATCCTCAACCGTCAGCGCAGCCAACCCGTTGACATGGGAGAAATCCGGCAACGCCGGCTGCCGCAGGTCGATATAGGCGCTGGAACCCTGCAGCCACCGCACGGCAGTGGTGGTATCCCGCTCGCCATTCGGCCAAGCAATCAGCGAACGGGTCCAGAGGCCCCGCAATTCGCGGATAGGCGGTGGCATTTTCAGAGACGCGCTCAATTCATTCGATCCTCAAACAGGCGTTTCCGGAAAACGCGGCAAGTTTGAGCTAAGCATTTATTTTTCCGAATAAAAACCCTGGCTCCGCGAAAACGCCAGCCGCACGGCTCAAATGCTATGGATACTTGCTCGACGTATACGTAACGTTTTTGCATTTTTGAGTATCGCTGACCTGCGGCCCGAATAGCGACGTGAAAATTGCCTGGTCGATCAGGATTTCGTCACCGGCCCGGCATTGAACCGGACCCTTTGCTTGGCTATCTCGACCTATGCTGAAAACGCCACCGCCTGCTGCCCGAACCTCGCCGTCCGCGGTCCGCAATCGCGGCCCAATTCTATCGGTATTAAAGCCCCGCATGCCGGCTGCCGGTCTCATCCTCGAGATCGCCGCGGGAACCGGCGAGCATGCCGTCCATAATGCCGCCGCCTTGCCAAGCATCCAATGGCAGCCCACCGATCCGGATCCTGAAGCTTTGGCCAGCATCGCCGCCTGGCGGGTCCACGCCAGTCTGGCCAACCTGCTGCCACCGCTCCAACTCGATGCCGCCGCGCCCGCTACCTGGCCGGTCGCTGGGGCGGACGCGATTGTGAACATCAACATGATTCACATCTCTCCTTGGGCCGCGGCCCAAGGCCTGATGCAGGGCGCAAGCCGCCTGCTGCCGCCCGGCGGCCAGCTGTTTTTATATGGCCCTTATCTGGAGCGTGACGTGGAAACGGCGCCGTCCAATCTGTCGTTCGACCTCAGCCTCAAGCATCGAAATCCAGCCTGGGGCATAAGACAATTGGATGATGTAGCGGCCCTGGCCAATCAACACGGCCTGATGCTGGCGGAACGGATCGCCATGCCGGCCAATAACCTTGTGGTGATATTCAAGAAGCTTTGAAACAATAAAATAACGGATATCATCGCCGCTTCATAAGCCACACGCTCTCCTGCGCCGGGCAGACGCCCTTCAGACCGCCTTGCACATCGCGGGTTTCAGCGTGATCCAACCGGTAGCCGGCGTCGTAATGCGCCGCCACTTCAGACGCCTCCACGGAAAACGGTGGCCCCTTGTGGTGCGTCTGGTCATATTCAAACGTGATCAGCAACTGCGGCGCGGCCTGCGTCAATTCCACCAGATGGGCGGCGTAGCGCGCCCGCATCGGCTCGGGCAGGGCAACCAGCGCAGCCCGGTCATAGATCGCATCAACCGCACCCAGCGCAGCGCGATCGAGATCGAAAATATCGCCGGCAAATATCGTCACATGCTCGGCCTCAAACCGCGCGAGCCGCCCGGCTGGAGACACAACGGGGTCAAGTCCCAGCTCGGCAAAAAACTGCTCCACCGCCAACCGGCTCAACTCGGCGCCCACAACCCGCATCCCCTGCGCGCGAAGCCAGAGCATGTCGTTGCTTTTCCCGCAGAGAGGAACAAAGACCCGTCCATCCGCCGGCACACCAAGCGCAGCGAAATGCGCCACGAGCAGCGCATTCGGCACACCCTCGTGAAAGCCGATCTGGTTAGCCTGCCACCGCGCGAGCCAGAATTCTTGGTCCATCCGGCCTTCTTGCGACGGCAATCTAGAAGAACACAAGACCAAGCGGTATCACCGCGCCGGCTACCAGCAATGCCCAGGACTGGCGAGGCCGTCGCGTTGCTTTGAGACCGAAATAAAGGCCGACGCCGGTCGTGATGGCGAGGCCCAGGGCGATGGCCAGGAAATACCATTTGAGCAGCAGTGTGGAGAGGCTCTGCGCCGGCCTGGCCGGCTGCGGCTGTCCTCCAGCTGGCAGCTGTCCCGGAGATGGCGAGGGTGGCGGCCCAGGCCGGTCATGCGCCAGCGCCAGCACCTGATCCTTATGCACCGAGCCCATCAGCTGAAAGAGTGCCGGCGGCCGATAGCTTCCGTGGGGTTCGTGAAGATCGAACAACTGCAACGATCCGGATAGCGCGAAGAACAACACGCTCGGTGCGATGAAGAAGCCGATATAGGCGTGGATGCGACGAAGAAGTAACAAGGCAACAAGCTCCTGAGTGGTTTGCGGTCATAAGACGCCGGATCTTGTTAGGCCATTGCAGTTCAATCCTCGAGCTGGTCATGCGCGTCCGCAATCCCCTTCATCCAGTACCCGCTGGCCTTCATCCATTGCCGCAAATGGCCGCGCGAATGTTCGATGTGCTGCTTTACCGCTTTCGCAACCTTTGCCTCCGCCGCCACCCAGATTAACCCTTCGCCCTCGGGAAACTGCAGATCGGCCAAAGCCGCAATCATCACGCCCGGACCGTCGGCAAGTGCTGCCGGCCGGTACACCCATATCGCGCTATGCTCCGCCTTGGTTGCAAACATTTGCCGCTCGTCCGGCCCGGTCACGGCGATGATGCTGATAATCCTCGCCCCCGCCGGCGCCTCCTCAATCCTGCGCCCGATCGAAGGCAGCGCGGTCTCGTCGCCCACCAGCAGATACCAGTCGAAACTCCAGGGTATCAGCGTGGAGCCCCGCGGCCCGGCAATTTCAACCGCATCCCCGGCCTTTGCCTGCAACGCCCAAAGCGTCGCCGGCCCGGCATCATGCATCGCAAAATCGATCGCCAGCGTGCCGGCCGCCGCATCATACCGCCGCGGCGTATAATCCCGCCGCTCGATCTCGCCATCAGCACCCGGCACGAATAATTTAATATGATCATCCGCCGACGCGCTGGAAAACCCGGCAAGCTCGCTGCCCTCCAATGTAACCCGCAGCATGTGCGGCGTAACATGCGCCACCTCTCGCACCACAAGCTGCCGCCGAACAATCTCATGCCGTATCCGGGTAATTCTATGTTCCGTCATCGTCTCTGCTCCCTCCTATCATACCATAAAATATATCTTTAGATATATTTATAGTCAAGACATATCTAAATTGCATCTTTCACCTATGCTTGAACCGGGGGCAAATCCTATGTTTGATGCATAAACCCGGCGAAGACACGGGCCGCGCCAATAAGGAAACCGGCCATGAACACCCAGGAAAAGCCCGATCTGCGCAACGATTTGGACTACATGCGCGGCGGCCGAAGCTTCCAGACCGACTGCAGCATCCTGCGCTCCACTTCGGAATATCTGAACAGCGCGGTCATCCGCGAACTCCACAGCAACGAAGGCCTGCGCAAATCCGGCCCGGATGTCGTCTCCACCACCCTCATCCCGGAATTCTACCAGACCTTCGACGCCCTCAAAGACCAGGACGAAATCGCTCAGCTCTTCCGCGAAGACGCCGGCCGCCTGCCCGATCTGCGCGCCTGGCTGGACGAACGCTACATGGCCCATATCGAATACGATCAGGTGAAAAACGCGCCGCCCGGTACCCTCGGCTACGGCATCCGCCTGATGCTTGGCCAAGGCTTTCAACTCTATTTCTCGCACCTGGGCCCGGCGGAAACCGACTTCGCCTACATGCGCAAACGCCGCGCCCAGGTGCATGATCTCGAACACATCGTCACCGGCTTTCCCGCCACCATGCCCGGAGAAATCGCCCTCTACGCCGCCCACCTGGCCTCAAGCTACAACTACTTCCAACCCAGGCTCGCCAAGGAAACCACCATCGTCTCAGCCTTCCTGATGACCACCTGGACGCTCCGAACCTCGCTGCATTACCCGGAAGCCATGCTGGCCCTGTGCGACGCGCAGGAAAAAGGCACCAAACTCGGCCGCAGCCTAAAACGCCCCCTCTACATGGAACGTCTGGAAGACTACCTCGACTGGAAACTCCCAGACCTGCGCGCCCATTTCAGCATCCCGGAACCCAACGACCTGATCGGCGACTGGAGCTGGCAGGAGCCTTAAGCAAGCAGCCGCTTTTTTGAAAAAAAGCGGCGCAAAAAACTTTTGCTTTCCTGGAGCCGGGAGTTTCAAACGCCAATGGCCCAGAGTAAAAAAAGCTTTTGCGGATGCGCGGGCGGCCAGCCTTTTCAAAAAGCGACCTCTTAAACCAGCCTTGGTTCGCC
>JAMFSE010000052.1 GCA_026225115.1 Rhodovastum atsumiense | reverse complement strand
GCGATGACGGCGGCGGCTTCAGATGGCGCCTCGAAATCTCCGCCGGGCCCTCCAAAATCCGCGGGTTCACGCTGTATGACGTCCAGGTGACGGAGCTGTTCGGCAACCGCGCCGTGACCCTGGTGAGCAAGCGCGCAGGCCCTGCTTCATGAAACGCAGGGAGGCCGGCTTCACCTTGCTGGAAATGCTGGTGGCCTTGGTGGTATTCGGTTTGGTCATGGATGGCATTGCCCAAACCTTCAAATTCGGCCTAGCGGCGTGGCGGCAGGGTCCGGCGCGCACGGCAGAACCGGAAGACCTGGCCGCCTTGGATCAGGCGTTGCGGCGGATCATCGGCCAGGCGCTGCCCGGCAGCATGACCGGATATGCCGATCAACTTGCCTTCGCCACGACGCTGCCGCCCGGCGCCGGGATCCAGGGCGCGTTGGCGGATGCCGCCATTCTGGCCCCGGGTGATGGCAGCCTGATCCTGCGCTACCGGCCGCACCCGGCCGGCATTCCGCTAGCGCCGGCGCCGGCGCCCAAAATCGAGTTGTTGGCGCCGGGCGTTACCGCATTCCGGGCGGCGTATCTGGTTCCCGGGACCGCTGGCAAGCCGGTGTGGAAAACCAAATGGAAGGGCAACGGCCTGCCGCTTTTGATTCGCCTGCATATCGAGCTGGCGGACGGCCGCGACTGGCCGGATCTGATCGTGGCGCCGGCTGCGACCGGCAACTGACTTGAAAGCTTCATTTATCTGCAACTCTGAAAGAGGCTAACCCCCCGGCATGAAACCACCCGCTTTCTTGCAACGCCTGATGCTTTTGGAAATCGCCGGATGGTGGCTCAATCAGATGCGCAGCATGGTTCCGGCCGGAATGCTGCGCGCCACTTCAACACAGCCGGATGCTCGGATCATCGCCATCGACAGCCTGAGCAGCGTTGAAGGCCGGCCGGCCGGCGCCATTCTACTGCGGCGCGGCGGCGTGGAGACCGCCTTTGCGGCGCTGGCGCTCGACCATCCAATGCCGCCGCAGCCCGGTCTTGCCACCGGCCTGCGGCTGCCTGAGACGGCAATGCTCTGCCGTGAAGTGACGCTCCCCGCAGCAGCCGCCCGCAATATCGAGGCCGTCATCAGCTTTGAGATGGACCGGCTGACCCCGTTTACCCCGGACGAGCTGTTTTGGGGGATCAGCGGCATTCGCCAGGACCGGACGCATGGGCGGATCAATGTGAGTCTGTTTCTGGTGGTAAAGGCGCAGGTCGAGCAGCTGCTGCAGGCGCTGCGGCGCATCGGCCTTGCTCCCTCGTTCATCGAAGCCGCCTGCGGCCCAACCGGGTTCGGCAGGATTGACCTTGGGGCCGAACATCGCATGGCGGCCCGCTGGACACAGAAATCGATCACGATTCTATGCGGCGTTCTGGCCCTGGCCTGCCTCGCCACGCCATATCTGCGCCAGCAGCTGGCGTTGGACGCGGCGGCCGCCAACATCGCCGCGGCAAGCCCGGCGGCGGCGGTTGCGCAAAGGCTGCGCCGGCAGTTGGAAATCGCCGCCTCCGGCCAGACCGCCATTGCCGACGCGCGACGTGCCGGCGACGCACTCCAGGTGCTGGCAATCCTGACCGAGGCGCTGCCGGACGGCACGTCGCTCTCCGATCTATCGCTCAAATCCGGCGACCTCACCTTTGACGGCAGGTCCACCGACGCTGCCGCTTTGATCGGCCGGCTATCGGCGGTGCCCGGCATCAAGGACCCAAGCTTTACGGCGCCGGTCAACCGGACCGCCGACGGCAGTGCGGACGAATTCTCCTTGCATGCGACGGTGCAGGAATGAGCGGGACGATAAACTTGCCGGAGGGCAGGCAGGGCCAGGCGCTGGCCGCGGCAATGACCCTGCTGGGGCTCGCCTTGTTCTGGTTTGCCGCGGTCTCGCCGTTGCTGGGCTGGTATCAGTCGCGCGCCGCCGAGCTCGCGCAGCAGCAGGCCATCGCGGCGCATATGACAGCGCTCGCCGCGGACATCCCGCAGCTGCGGATGGCAGTCGCCGCCGCCAAACCGCTGTCGCAGGACCAGCAGATTCTGCTGGCAGGCTCGACCGACGCGATTGCCGGCGCCAATTTGCAATCGGCGCTGCAGAACCTGGCGCAACAATCGGGCACCAGCCTGGACAGTTCCGAACTGATGCCGGTGGTGAGCGCCGGCGCGTTGCGGCGGATCGGCATCCAGGTGACCGTGACCGCGACCTGGCCGGTGCTGATCGCCTTTCTGGAGGCCATCAGCACGGCACGCCCCCGCATGGTCGTAGGGCAGCTCAGCCTGATGAATTCCTCTCAAGGCGATAGCAGCGGCGATGCGCCCATCCAGGCGGGTTTCGCGGTCAGTGCCTTCAGCGCGGCGGCGCCATGATCCGCTCCGGACGCCTGCTGCAGGTTACGGGCGGCATTTTGCTGCTGCTGGTCACCGAATGGCTGCTGCCGGATGCAAGCGCGCCGGCCTGGCAACGGCCCTATGCCGTTTCCTCTAGCGCGGCAGTCGGCGGCTTTACGAATGCCGACGTCACGCAATGGAGCAACACGATCCTGAGCCGGCCGTTGTTGAGCGCCAGCCGGCGGCCGGTGCAGGAAAACGCCGCGGCGGTGAGCGATACACTGCCAAGACTCTCGGCCATCGTCGTCATCGGCGGTACGCGGCACGCCATCTTCGCCGCCCCCGGCGAGAAACCGCAGCTGGTATCCGAAGGCAGCGAAATCGGCGTCTACCAGGTCAAAACCGTGGCCCCGGACAAGGTCGAGCTGACCGGCCCGGACGGGCCGGTCGCGTTGCGGCCGCAATTCCTGACCGCAGCCCCGGCCGCGCCGGCGCGGCCGCAATGAATGGCTGATGCAGCCCGCTAAGAACGGTTTCGCGTTGCTGATCGTGCTCTGGAGCCTCGTGCTGATCGGGCTGCTCACCACGCAGATCATCGCCTCCGGCCGGACGGCGATGATACTTGCCGGGAATGTGCAGCATGCCGCGCAGGCGCAGGCTGCGGCCGACGGCGCCATCAACGAGGCGATATTCCATTTGTGCATCAATGGCGCCGATCAATGGCAGGCCGATGGAACCGAGCATGTGGTGAACATCGGCGGCATCCCGGTCGCGCTGCGGATCGACAGCGTGGCCGGCATGATCAACCCCAATCTCGCATCTACCGCTTTGCTGGCCGGCTTGTTTCAGGCGGTCGGCGCGGATTCCGGCCAAGCCAAGCAGATCGCCACCGCGATCATCGAATGGCGCAGCCCGGCGCCCAACAAGCAGCAACGGCAAGCCAGGCTTGCCGCATATCGGCAGGCGGACATGGCTTACGGGCCGCCTGGTCATGATTTCGCGGCACTGAGCGAGCTCGCCGATGTCAGATTCATGACCCCGGCGCTGTTGGCAGACGCGCTGCCCTATCTCAACCTGTACCAGTCCGGCGATCCGAACCCGGCGCAAGCCGGCGCGAAGGTCCGCCAGGCGCTGGCGCTATCCGGCCAATCCGGCACCAAGGGCGATGCCTATACCGGCACCTCCCCGGTGGTATTTATCCAGGCCGTTGCCGGCATCGACGGCAGGCTGACGGTGCGCCGGCAGGCCTATGTCGGCATCGCCGGCCAGAACGGCGCGACGCCCTTTCAGATGCTCTCGCTGACCGACGGCTATTGATTGCAGATCAGGCCAGGATCGCCGGGCTGACCGGTTTTATCCGCCGACCCCAGCGAGCATAGATCGTAGTCCAGCCCTGGCCGCACCGAAGGCGCCTGATAGAAGTAGGGATGGCCCCAGGGATCGACCGGCGGCGCGCCGCCGGTCTTCATGTACGGGCCCGCCCAATTATCCACATCGGCAGGCTTGCTGATCAAAGCTTGCAGACCGTCCTGGGTGCTCGGATAGGAACCGGCATCAAGCTTATACAGATCAAGCACCGAACTGATTCGCGCAATTGATTGCTTGGCGATCGACTCTTTGGCATGGCCCAGCTGCTTGAGCACTGCCGGCGCCACCAGACCGATGAGCAGCCCGAGAATAACAATGACGACAAGCAGCTCCAGTAGCGTGAAACCGCGCTCCCCGTCCGTTGTTTGCGATTTCGAAAGAACACTGTTGTGATATGACATTTTTGTGTCGGTCATGACTGCCTGTTCTGCTCCGCGTTCGGCTCGGCTATAGCATTACACCGGCCCGGCACAAGCCGTGCAGGAAGGTTTCGCAATCGGCTTCTGGAGTTCGTATTTGATCCCGTATTTGAAATGCATGTTGATCGTGGCGGCAACGACCGGCCTGCCGCCGCGCGTGTTGCCGGTGATCCAGTCGATCGAAGGCGGCCAGGTCGGGATGGTCACGCAAGATAAGAACGGAACCGCGGATCTCGGCCTGATGCAGGTGAACACGATCTGGGTGCCGGCCCTTGCCGCGCGCTCAGGGCTCAGCCTGGCGGATACACGAAAGAATCTGATCGAGGACCCCTGCTTCAACATCGCCGCATCGGCGCTGATCCTGCGGAATTATCTCGCGGAGACCAACGGCAAAATGCTCCCCGCCATCGGCGACTATCATTCCCATACGCCGGCGCTGAACAGTGCCTATATCGCGATGGCGGAGAACAAGGCGCGGGCATTGTTCGAGCCGGAACAGCCTTAGAAAATCAGGCTGCACCTGCCTGCAATAATTCCTTAACGCCTGGTTAGCATTACACAGGCAATGTTGGGCGCATTCTTATTAATTGGAGCTTAGCATTTTGCATCCAATCTTTTCCGGATGCAACGCAATGGCGCAATCCGCAAGTATTCCATAGGCATTGGATCAGCGCTTGCTTTGTGTCTCGGAACGATTGTCGAATTCAGCGTCGCGCAATCTGGAAGCCATGCGAAGCACGCAGGTCACGCCAGCATGCCGCTGAAGACCCTCGGTGACGATCCCGCGCGCAGCATTGGGCTTCCTGCGAAAGCCACTACCAGCAGCCTGGCGGAGATCATTTTGGCGCGCCCGTTATTTAGCCCCAGCCGTTCTGCCTTCCGCGCCGCCGGGGTCGCCGCCATCACACCCCCGCGGCTGGCCGGCATCATCATTACATCCGGTGCGAGAGCCGGCGTATTCTGTGACAGGAACGGCCATCAGCGCGTCGTTGAAAATGGCGCAATTCTAGGCAGCTTCGCGGTCATAGCGATCAACACGGACAGCGTGCTGGTGAGCGGGCCAGACGGGATTGCCTTGCTGCACATTCGCTACGGCAGCAATCAGCCACGGGAAACGCTTGCCGGTCCGACGGCGCAGGCAAACCGGGCAGCCGCTTTCACCAGGCTAAATTCATGGCCCTCGCAAATGGATGCTACGGCGCCATAAAAGGGAAATAGACTTTGAATATGTGATCGTGTTACCGGTTCGGAAGAAATCCTGCTCACGCCCAAAACCTGGAAAAGGGGGCCTGCATGTTCTCATCGCCCGTTGCCAAGACTCGCGCCGCAGCCGATCTGAGTTCCAAATCAAGACCTCCCGCGCCGCATCGGCCAATGGCTGCGGGCAATCAGGCCAGACTGCGTTCGATCGCGCAGCCGGCATCAGCAAAGCGCGATGGCGGGCAAGCGGAACCAACGCCCGTGATACATCCCGAAGCTGTGCCCGCTTTGCCGCCGGCCGCATTGCCAACCCCGGAACAGGGGGGCGCCGTCAACGGCACCATCCCCGATATCCGTACACCACCCGGCCAGGGTCGCTCCACCAGTTCGGAAACCGCCGCGGCCGCAGCGGCTGGGGCGCGTGCCGCCGCCGATCCGGCGTCCCCCGATGCCGTGCCCGTGACCGCCAATTTCAATATAAGGTTCAGTCAGCCGCAGGTCGCGATTGCCGGCGGCGGTAAGACGGATCCGGTGGTATCCGGCCTGACCATGGGTACGTTCAGCCAGCCCGGCGGGCGCCCCGTCAGCCCGTTCGGCGAGGAATCCTATGAGCCAGCCTTCACTGGCATCTCCTATGCTTTCGCCGGCGGCAAATGCACAATCTCCGGAACGCTCGACACCATCTGCCCATGGGGCACCAATGCCGGCGGCAGAACCGATGTGCCGTCGGCCACCGATGCTGTGGTGACCAAGGATAACTTTACCCAAATCAGGGCCGATCTTACGCCCGGCGCCGCCTCGCCATTCAAATCGCCACGGACCCAGTTCTATTCGCAGGCATTGGTCGAGCGGCATGAAAAATTCCATGGCACCGACGATCTCGGCTGGACCACCGGCACCGGCCTTGGAATCGTCAAGACCCAGCTTGAGGCGGGATCGGTCGCCGCCGCCACTGCCGCTGCCGATGTCGCCCATGCAGTCGACCAGGCGCGGGTGAAGCTGATCGCGGAAAACCTGACCTGGTATAAAGGCGGCGGCGCATCGCATGACAGTTTCGCTGGTGAAATCCGGGCCTATGCCGATGGCCGACCGCAGTATCAGGCACTCGCCGATGCGGTCGACCGCCAGGGCGCGATTCTCTCCACGCCGGCACCGGCGCCTGGGCTGAGCCCTGTCGGTCCACCACCGGCGCCACCGCCGGTCCCGGCGCCGCATCCCGCGCCATAGAGCGTGCCGGAAACTTCCGAGCTTACGAAAGCGCGTCATCCTGCCTTGCGCCGATCGCCTCGGTTATATCCGTACGATCTGAAAACAACTTGCGCAACATCGCGGCTATGCTCTCAAATTCCGGCCGCGTTTCTTTCGCTAAGAATACTAACGTCATGTGAGTGAATGTGCTGCGGTCGTCCAACGGACCATTATTTGATCGATTTCTATTCCGCGAATGGCAGGCTGTTTGAGAGTAAACGGATTGTCGCCGATGATAATGCCGCTGCGCAGGACGAGGCCAAAATCCTAGCTGATGAAATTAATGCCGCTTCCTTTAAAATCACCTGCCTGTTGAAGTATGGCAACATCATCATAAGCAACTCCTTCACAGGCACATACCGGCGGGAATCTTCCTTCTACCCACTCAAAAACTACCCTGATCACGCGCTTGGCACGCCGCTGATCGGGCTGCTAATCTCCGAACAGGGCTCAAAGATGGCCCGAACTTGAGCAGGAGAGCGCCAATGGACCCGGCAGGAAACGAGGCGATGATATTGGCGGAGAGCCGTTCCGGTGTCGGCATCCTCACCCTCAATCGCCCCGACAAGCTGAATGCCTGGACGCCGCAAATGGGTGTTCTCTATTTCGACCTGCTGGAAAAAATGGCGAAGGACCCTGAGATCCGGGCCATACTCGTAACCGGCAAAGGCCGCGGCTTTTGCGCCGGCGCGGACGTCAACCATCTCAGCGACACGGCTGACGCCGGCGGCATGAAGCGGGTAAACCCGCGGGACTACTGGTATCCGCTATCCATAGGCAAGCCGATTATCGCCGCGATTCACGGGCCATGCCTTGGCGTCGGATTTCAAGTGGCACTCACCTGCGACCTGCGATTTATCGCGCGCGACGCCAAGCTCGGTACGCTTTTCGCGACGCTGGGTTTGATCGCCGAGGCCGGCACCAGCTGGCTGCTGCCGCGCATTGTCGGCACCGCAGCGGCAATGGACCTGCTGATCTCCGGCCGCATCTTCGACGGCGCGGAAGCAAAAGAAATGGGCTTGGCCGCGCGCGTGGCCGAAAAGGACGAATTGTTCGATCTGGCCTTTGAGTATTGCGCGAGGCTCGCCTCGGCCTGCGCCCCATCGTCCATGCGAACCATCAAGGAACAAATTTATGGCGATCTGATGCAAGGCCTGCATCCGGCTTTCGAGCGATCCAAAAAGGTATTGGCAGAGGCCTATACGAATGCCGCATTCGCCGAAGGCATCCAGGCGTTCAAGGAAAAGCGCAAACCAAGCTACCCGCCGCTTGACCCGGCGCTCGCCATCATCGAGGACTGTCCCTGGCGGTAAAAAATTTGCCGGCAAGGTTTTTGCCCGCAAATTCGTGATCACCTTTATTGAACGCGATTACCCTTGGTCGTCATGCATTGTGCATAGGCGATATTATAGCTCTGCTGCGTCGCGGCTTCCGCCTGGTTCTTTTTATGGGCGCCATAGACAGCGCCACCCAGAAGCCCGACTCCCGCGCCGATTGCAGCACCCATGCCAGCATTGCCGCCCGCAGCGCCCAGCAACGCGCCGCCCGCTGCACCTACCGTCGTTGTCGCCGCGGCCGTACCAACAGGGCTGTTAAGCCCGGTCGCCGGCGGCGCATAGCTTTGATTCTGAGCGAAGCCCCGGCAGGCATAATCGTCGTTCTGGAACTGGTTCAAAGATTTCCCCGGCCCCGGCATGACCGCAATGGTGGGCCCAGTGATCGGCGCCGGCTGGCAGCCCCCCAGTGTAAGCAGAGCGGCCAGGACAATCAGAGGACGAGAATGCTTAGGCATGTTAACCCCATTCAGAAGACGTTCACGCCACAATATCCGGTGATCCAGTATTTTGGCATAATATCATAACCTTATCCCAAGATTCGGTGCAAGGAGATGTGGCGTGGGACGAAGACCGGGCCGATTTCCCAATACTAACTAAGGCACTAACATTTGCCGGCCCAATGTTCGAGCATTCGCCCGGGCGATGCCTAAAGGCCTTGTTTAATAGGCTATTTTTGATAGGCTAACGACTTGACGAACGCTGATATTCGCTCCAATTTGCGTCAAAACTCGGTTACGTAACAATAAGAACGTGAAAATTCAGGAAAGGTACCAAAAAAATGAAAATATTGAACTTTATCGGGGCTGGGGCTGTTCTCGTCGGGATGACTGCATTTTCCTTCACACCTGCACAAGCGGCGCCGCTTGGGCCGCCTGACAGCGACGCATTGGTCGCCGGGTACCAAGTTATTACGTTCGATTTGCAGGAATGCTCCGCCCTTCAACGCGGCGTAAGCATGGCCAATGGCAACGGAACGGTGGCGCCTGACATCCTCACGGTGTCGGGTAAAATCTGCGACGATGCTGCAAAGTTTGGGCCCCTGCTTGAAAAGGTGGCAAAAGATAAGGGTTTCGATCTGCCAAAAAGCCTTCCCTATACGCTAACGGCCCGTTACGCGGCGCTGGTGCGTAACCAGGGTCCCGGTCTCGGCATCCGCTACCTGAACGATCAAATCGAAAGCCACGAAGATGCCCTGGCGATTTTCCAGGATGAGGCGGCCAACGGAAAGGATCCTGAACTCAAAGACATGGCGGCCAAGGTTATTCCGACCGTGCAAGGCAATCTGGATCTGTTGAAGAGCACGCTCGCCAAACATTCCTAAGTCATATCGGGAGCCCGTTCTTTTAAAGGAAAGGGATTCCCGGAAATCGGCTGAAGCCTATTTTGCAAACGGGTGCGTGTTTACGCACCCGTTTTCATGCCGGGACCGCCGGCGGCTAGAACCCAACCAGCACCCGCTTTTCGCGCTGCCGCTTGCGCAGCACGCGCGTTAGCGTAATTCCCCGGGTGCCGAGGAAGATCAAAAATGCCAGCCACAGCCCGGTATTTCCCAAAGCCGGCATCAGCACCGCCCAGCTGCCGATGAAAACCACAAGCGACAACAGCATCATGTTCCGCATGTCGCGAGACCAGGTCGCACCAATGAAAACCCCATCCAGCTGAAAGGCGGCCGCGGCCACCAGAGGCACCAATGCGGCCCAAAAAAGGCTTCTGGCAGCCTCATGCCGGACACTCGCCGCCTGCGTCAGCAATGCTATGAAGCCGTTGCCAAAAACGGCGTAGACCAGCGTGATCGCCGCACCGCAAACCACGCTCCAGACTAAAGTCAGCCGAACCGCGCGGTTAAATCCGGCAATATTGCGGGCGCCGATCATCCTACCTGCCAATTGCTCAGCCGCCGCCGCAAAACCGTCCAGGCAATTCGAGGCCAGCGCAAAGAACTGCAAGTGAATCGCGTTGGCGGCCAGCACCACGGCACCCAAAACAGCGCCTTCACGGGTAAAGAAGGCAAACGCAAACAACAAGGCGAGAGTCCGGATCAATGTATCGCGATTGAGAATTCCCATCGCACCCCAGCTTCTTCTGTCCGTCAAAGCTGCTTTCAGACCTGTAAAAACCGGACCACCGCAAAGCCGCAGCCAGCCAAGCCCGGCGATAAACGCAGCCACCTCTCCGGCGACGGCTGCCCAGGCAGCGCCTCGAACCCCAAGATGCAGACCCAGAACCAAACCGATACACAGCACAATGTTCGTGCCATTGAGGATCAATTGCAGCCCGAGCCCGGTCATTGCGCGCCCGCGGCCCAGCAACGTGCCGAGAATGGCATAATTGCCCAAGGCAAACGGCGCCGATAGGGCACGGATCCGCACATAGCTGCCTGCAGCCTGCAACACCAAGCCTTGCGCGCCCAGCACCGGCAACCCGATCCGCGCTTCCGCGCCTTTAAGCGCCAGGATGATAAACCCCAGTCCCGCCGCCAGCAGCAGCGAACGCTGAAAAATGGCGCGTACTTCTTCCGGCCGCCCGGCGCCAAGCGCCAGAGCCGTCAGCCCCAAGGTGGTGCTGCGCAGAAAATTCAGGCTGACAAACAATACGTCGAACAGGATCGCGGCAAGCGCGATCCCGGCGGATAGATCGGCATTTGCCAAACGCCCGATGGCGGCGGTGGAAACCACGCCCACCAGCGCCGTACTAAGATAGGCAAACATCATCGGCGCCGCGATCCGCAGCACCGCACGATGGGTTACAGCAAACTCAGCGGATTCGGATGCCATATCCAATCAAACTGCGGGGCTGCCTATTTCCCAAACTTCGAAAAAACCTGCGCGTCCCGATTTTCCCGCATCAGCATCGAAATGCTCGGCACCTTCTCGAAGCCCAGGCCCAAAACCCGTTCTCCGTCTTCATCCAGCGAGACATCCTCATATTTCGCGCTGGCAATTTTTTCCCATTTCGTCGCCTTGCGCACTTCCAGGGTGACCACGGTCACCTTGAACGACAGCCGCACGATGGCATCCTTCGGCCGCCCCGGTTTCACCAGGCTGGGACACCCCGCCATCATCTGCCAACCATTCCGCGTTGCCCAAAGGCTCAACTCATCCTGTGTCATCATCCCGGCATCCTACGCAATTGCTCGGGCCAATGCGAGCGTGGTTAACGGTCGTTTTTTGAAAAGCCTGGCTGCCCGCGCATCCGCAAAAACTTTTGCTCGCATGAGTCGGGATCTTGAAACGCCGAAGGCCAGATTAACAAAAGTTTTTGCGCCGCTTTTAGGCTTTGAAAAAAGCGGCTGCTTCCTAATGAAAATCCCGGCTTTTACGAACCACCCGTTCCTGCCGCGGGTGCCCAGGCGGCCTAGGCGGGGGCAGTTCATCAGCGCGTGCCAGCGGCGCGTCGAGTTCCGCAATCCAGCGGCTGCGATCCGCAAGGCGCGTGGCGATAATATGGTTCACCCCTTCCTCGCTGCGCTGCAAGCGGCCTTCGACGATCAGCAATGACGCGCCGATGATCGGGTTGCGGTAGGTTTCAACCAAAGCCCGCCAGACGATAATATTGGCAATCCCGGCTTCATCCTCAATCGTAATAAAAATAGTGCCTTTGGCGGTTCCGGGCCGCTGCCGGACGGTGACGATGCCGGCGGTTCGCACAAGGCTGCCGTCTTTCATTGACAGCGCCTTGGCACAGTCCAGCAGTTTTGCAGCACTAAGTTTCTCCCGCAGCAACTGCATTGGATGCGCGCGAAGCGACAGGCCGGTGCTGCGGTAATCCGCAATGACGTGCTCGCCCTCGCTCATGATCGGCAGGTCTGGGATTATATGGCGGCGCTTTTGCCCGGCAAACATCGGCAAGGGCGCCGCCTCCAGCACGGCCACCCGCCATAAAGCAATACGGCGGCCCTGTCCCAGACTGGTAAGTGCATCCGCCTGCGCCAGCGTTTCCAACGCCGCCCGCGGCAGGCCGGATTGGGTGAGCGCATGGAAATCGGCAAAGCCATCCTTACGCGCTTCGATAAGCTTCTCACTCCACCCGGCCTGAAAGCCATCGATCATACGAAAACCAAGCCGCAGAGCACCATTGTTCCCAACGTCCGAAGCAACATCCTCTAAAGTGCAATCCTGCATGCTGGCATTAACATCGGCGCCGCGCACCTGCACCCCATGCTCGCGGGCATCCCGGATAATCTGCGCCGGCGCATAAAATCCCATCGGCTGTGCATTCAATAATGCGCAGGCAAACGCCGCCGGGTGATGGCATTTCAGCCAGGACGATACATACACCAGCAAGGCAAAACTCGCCGCATGGCTTTCGGGAAATCCGTAAGATCCAAAGCCTTCAATCTGCCTGAAACAGGCTTCGGCAAACGCCCGCTCATAGCCGCGATTCACCATACGTTCGACCATCATGTCGCGGAAACGATCAATCGTGCCGACATTACGAAACGTCGCCATCGCCCGCCGCAACCCATTCGCCTCCTCCGCCGAAAAATCCGCCGCCACCATGGCAATTTTCATTGCCTGCTCCTGGAACAACGGCACGCCCAATGTTTTTTTTAAAATAGCCTCCAGCTCGTTCGGCAGGCCGTTACTACGGACCGGATAATCCGACCTCTCGACGCCGCTGCGCCGGCGTAGATAGGGATGCACCATATCGCCTTGAATCGGGCCGGGCCGGACAATCGCAACCTCAATTACCAGATCGTAGAATACGCGCGGCCTCAACCGCGGCAGCATATTCATCTGCGCCCGGCTTTCAACCTGAAACACTCCCAGGGAATCGCCTTTGCACAGCATGTCATAAACCACCGGATCATCCTGCGGAACTTCGGTCAGATCCTTGATACCGAGCAGCGCAAAACATTTTTGAATGCAAGTCAGCATGCCCAACGCCAGCACATCCACCTTCATCATGCCCAACGCGTCGATATCGTCCTTATCCCATTCGATAAAACTACGATCCGCCATGGCGGCATTGCCGATCGGCACGCTCTCATCCAACCGCCCGCGCGTCAGTACAAAACCGCCGACATGCTGCGAGAGATGCCGCGGCAGATCGATCAGCTCCCGCGCAATCACAATACTGCGTCTCAGCAACGGATCATCAGGATCGAGCCCGGCCTCTACCAGCCGATCCTTCGACCATAATTCATCGCCTGAATTCCAGCTTTGCGCCGACAGAACATCAAGAATGTTTTCCGCAACACCCAGCGCCTTGCCGACATCTCGTATCGCGGATTTTGGCCGGTAGTGAATAACCGTCGCCGCAATCGCAGCCCGATCCCGCCCGTAGCGCGCATACAGATACTGAATAACCTCTTCCCGCCGCTCATGCTCAAAATCGACATCGATATCCGGCGGCTCTTGCCGCTCAGCGGAGATAAACCGCTCAAACAGCAAATCGACTTTCGTCGGATCCACTGCGGTAATTCTCAGCATATAGCAAACCGCCGAATTGGCGGCCGAGCCGCGGCCCTGACATAAAATATCCTTGGCTCGTGCATAGCGCACAATATCTTCGACGGTCAGAAAATACCGCGCATACCCAAGCTGAGCGATAACCCGCAGCTCTTTCTCAAGCGCCGTCCGCACTTCCTGCGGAATTTGCTCGCCATAATGGCTGCGCGCGCCTTCCCATGTCAGCGCCGCCAGATGCTCATCGGGGGTGCGGCCCGGTGGCACCGGCTCATCCGGATATTCGTAGGAAATATCTTCCAGCGAAAATCTTACCCGCTGCAAAATCTCGCTCTGCGCCGCGATCGCTTCCGGAAATCGCTTGAACAGCCGCGCCATCTCATCAGCTGGCTTGAGATGCCGCTCGGCATGCGGCTCCAGCCGGTAGCCGGCCTCGTCGATCCTGCATCCATGCCGGATGCAGCGCATCACATCCTGTAAAACCCGCCTTTCCGCCACATGATATAAAACATCATTGGCCGCCACCAATCTGACTTTCACAGCCTTTGCAATTGCCGCCAGATCTTGCAGCCGCGCCTCATCATCCGCCGCATAACGCCGGATCGCCGCGACATAAATCTGCCCGCGCAATGCACCCGCCGCCATCCACAACCAGCTTCGAAAGCTCGCATCCAAAACTGCCGGCGGCACAACGATAAAAACCTGCCCTTTTGCGTGCTTAACAACATCGGCAAAACTCAAAACGCATTCGCCTTTGGCCGCGCGCATTTTGCCGCGTGTCAGCATCCGGCAGAGCAACCCCCAGGCAATGCGATTTTCCGGATAGCAAATCAGCTCCGGCGCATCGGTCAGCGCCAGCCGGCTGCCAACCAGCAGCCGCAATCCCACCTCCTTTGCCGCCACATGCGCCCGCACCACGCCGGCCACGCTGTTCACATCGGCAATGCCGATCGCTGTATGACCAAGCTCCGCCGCTTGGCCCACCAGTTCTTTCGGAAGCGACGCGCCCTCCAAAAAACTGAAGGCGCTCGCCGAGAGCAATTCGGCATAAGCCAGGCTCATCCGAAAAATCCATGCAGATACCAGCGCGGCGGCGCAATCCCGTCATGGGTCCCGGCACGAAAAACCCAGAAGCGCGCGCCGGTGCTGTCCTCCAACGCATAATAATCGCGCACATGGTCGTGCTCCGGCCGGGCATTGTCATGCTCACTTATCCACCAGTCCCGGGCAATACGCTCGGGTCCACTGCTCCGTCGAATGCGATGCACCTTGCCGCGCCATGAAAAAGTAACGGGCGGATCATCCGGCACCGGGGCAATGGCGGTAATAGCCGCTGGTTTGGCGAGCAGTTGCACCGGGCGCGGGTGCGAAGGCTGCGGCCATCCTACCGGCTTGCCCGTCACTGCCAGCCGCCGGATCTGCCGTTCCGGAATATGCGAGGCATGCGGTGTGACTCGCCAGAAATTTTTCGGGCCAAGACGATTGAGAATAGTGTCGACGGTCTGGCGATAATCCGGCGCCGGCGTTTCAGTGCTGCGCTGTACCGGCGAATACGGCTCGGTCGCAACCGCGGTCAGGCTGAGCGCCTCAATGCCAAAACCCGGATCGATCCCCGCCAGTTTCTCGATCAGCAACCGGCCGATATGGGCATCGTCATAGGTGGGAGCGGCAAAGCGCAGCAAAAATTCCGGGCACTGGGAATCAATCCGGTAAAACCGCGCCTGCAGCTGCGTGACCCCCTGCCCGCCCGCCGCCAGCCGCGCGCAAAACTTCGGTGCCAGACGCAGCAGGGCCGCCTGCAATTGCGGGGCTGCAAAAATCGGCTCTGCATAATGTTCGATCTCCCGCCAATCCGGCGGCGCACTGATAAAAAGCCTCGCCTCCGGCGCCTCCCCAAATGCCAAAGCCAGCCGATGCACTGGACCGGCTCCATATCCCGCAGTCAGTTCTGCTCGCGGCAAGCGTCGCAACGCGCCAATCCGCCTTATCCCGACCCGCCGTAATTTGCGGATCGTGATTTCATCAAGCCGCAATGCCGCCAGCGGCAGCGGGTCAAGATCTTCGATGCCCGTCTCGCCATAGCGCGCTAAAGCCCAGGCCGCGGCCGCGGTCCCCGCTATTGCGCTGCGCGATCCGGGCAAGCGGTTTTCGATATGCCGGCGCATGCCCATCTCGCTACCGAACAGATGCGCGCAGCCGGTGATATCGATCAAAACACCATCCGGCGGATCGATTGCGGTAAGCGGAGAATATTGCTGGCACCACAAAGCCAAATCCAAAAGCGTCTGAGTAAAAAACCCTTGACCAGGATCAACCAGCGCGGCGGATTTGTCCGGCGATATCAGCCCGTTCGGCAACCAAAGCGAGAGCAGGCGGCGCGCCATCGTCAGCCTCCTTAGTGATCTCGTAAAAAAACACCCCCGGCCTGCCGCCTTTGGCATAGAGCAGTTCCACCCGCAGCCGGGGTGCCGACAGGCTTGGGACCGGCGTCACCATCCAGCGGGTCACCGGGGCGGTGGAATCCAGCGGCGTGAAGGCTGGCGCATGACGAAGCAAAAAACCAATGCCATTTCCCTGCTTGGCAGCCAGCGCCAGCCGCCTGGCGGCTAGGCGCGACAGGCTGCCCGCCTCCGCCACTCCGGCCATGCCGCCGCGCAAGGCCGTTTCCAGCGTGCCCAGGCATTCCGCATCATCCTTCGCTTTAGCAAACAGGCAGCGCGCCGGATCCAGCCCAAGCCCGGCGAGGCCAGGCGGGTACGAAGATGCAGAAAAACTGACCCAAAGAATGGGCATGTTCCCCGGCAGCCCTACCAGCAGCAAAACCGCAAAAGCCACATGCGCAGCCCCCGCATCGCCGCCGCGAAACTCATGGATAGCGCCGCCCGGCAGCCCGGCGCGCGGCAAATGCCGGCCGGATATGGGTAGGTCGAGGGAAAGGGTAAACGGATACATGTTCCTCATTTGTTCCAAAACCCGCCTCAGGTGTCAATGCCGGTCTTGATACCCAAATGGCGCATAAGAAAAATGTGTGTCGAATGCTTTCAGGTAACCCATTCAGCATTGCGATATGACCCAGACACGTCCAAGAATTAGCCAAAAGCGGCATGCATGAGCAGGCCGCGATGAGATAAGCGCAGGAGATTTTTATGAGTGTTGTTGTTGTGACCGGCGGATTTGGCGTTTTGGGGCGTGTGGTTGTAGCCGAACTGACCAAGCGTGGTCATAAAGTTGCCGCGGTCGATGTGGCGCCCGCACCCGCCAGCTCCCCTGCCGCCCTCTCCGTAGGCGGAGTTGACCTGACCAACGAGCCTGCCGTCGTTGCCGCCTATGCCGATGTCGTTAAACAGCTCGGCAGCCTGGACGGCCTCGTCAACATCGCCGGCGGCTTCATTTGGGAGCCTGTCGAAACCGGCTCCATCGACAGCTGGGACAAGATGTTCCGTATCAACCTGCGCACCGCCGCCGCCTCCTGCCGCGCGGCCTTGCCGCATCTGCTGAAAGCCGGTGGGGCCATCGTCAATATCGGCGCCGCCGGCTCCATCAACCCCGGCGCCGGCATGGCGCCTTATGCTGCCTCCAAGGCCGGCGTCAAAGCCCTCACGGAAAGCCTGGCGGAAGAACTCAAGCCGAAAAAAGTGCGCGTGAATTCCATCATGCCTACCATCATCGACACACCAACCAACCGCGCCGACATGCCCGATGCCGACACCTCCGCCTGGGTCCGCCCGGAATCCGTCGCCAGGGTCGTCGCCTTCCTACTCTCGGAAGAATCCGGCGCCATTACCGGCGCCAGCCTGCCGCTCTCCCTGGCCGGCTAGAATTTCCATGCTGACCGGCTACCGCCGCCGCATCCTGATCGAACCCATCCCGGGCCAAGTCACCGCCGAGCTCGAGGATGACTACCATCGCATGGTGGTCACCCTCACCCATAAGGACGGCATCGCCACAACGGTCTCCAGCGAAATGAAACGCTCCCCCTGGACCCTATGCCCTGGCGCCATGGCGCAGCTTGCCGGAACTTATACCGGCCAGCCACTGGCCGGCTTTGCCCGGCATGGCGACAAAACCCAGAACTGCACCCATCTCCACGACCTCGCTTTATTCGCGGCCGCCCACGCGCAAGACTCTGCCGCCACTGCCTATGACATCTTCGTCACCGACCCCGTCGACGGCCTGCGCGAGGCTCGCCTCACCCGCAACGGCGAATCCTTTTTGAATTGGCAGCTCGAAGGCGAAAAATTCCTCGTCCCCGCCGAGTTGGCCGGCCGAAGCACCAGCGAACTCGGCGACTGGATCGCCGGCCAGGATAAAACCACCGCCGAAGCCGCCCGTATCCTGCGCTGGGCAGGCCGCATCGCCCATGGCCGCCGGCTCGAAATTCCCGCCGGCTTAAGCGCCACCACCTATGCCCGCAGCACCTGCTATAATTTTCAGCCGGACCGCGCAGCCGGCTCCCACCGCCGCCCCGGCGCCGATATCGATTTCAGCCAGCCCGGCGCCGAGCCGATGGCGGATCGCGCGGAAGCGTTTACCTAGGCGATATCAGCAAGACGAGAATATCGACTTCGGCGCGTTTAAGCGCGTCGCTGCGGACGTTTGAGTCTTCGGGCAAGCCGGCGGGATAGCGTGCCGCAATCCGCTCAATCGCCGCGAAAATGATGACGGCGCGCGCGATGGCATCCCGCTCGGGCAGCTTGCCCTCGCCTTGCGAGGCGCGAATCCGTGCCGCGATCCTCGTCACGATCGGCATGGCACTCTCGTTTCTCACCCGCAAAAAGGCTTCATTGCCGCTATCGGCAAGGAAATTCCGAATATTGAGGGTCGCGCGATGCCGGTCCCAGTACCGGTAGAACGCGCCGACCACGCGCTCAGCATGCTGCTGCAACGACCCAAAATCCCATGGCCGGTCAAGCTCGGCAACAATCTCGCCGGTATCGGCTGATGCCTCACTGCTGAGATTGAGCAGTACTTCGTCAACATCGTCGAAATAGACATAAAAGGTCTGCGAGGCGAGACCGGCCGCGCGCGCAATCGCGCTGGCGGTCAGCTTCGGGGATGGGGTCGTTGAGATCAGGTCATGCGCAGCTTCCAAAAGCCGCGCCCGGCTCTCCGCACCCTTTCGACCGATCGATTGCCCATCCTTGTTGGTCTTATGCATAACGGCGATCGTTGCCGCATTGCCGGCGCTCTCGCAAGACCGCCGGGCTCGTGCCTTAGATCTGTTTCGGGGTGAACAGCCGCGGGGGCAGCAGGAAGGTGGCAAGCGCCGGAAGCAGGATCATCGCTCCAAGCATATTCCAAAGGAACATGAAGGCCAGCAGCAAGCCCATGTCCGCCTGAAATTTGATCGGTGCAAAAATCCATGTGGCAACGCCAAAGGCGAGCGTAAAGCCGGTTAGCAGCACCACCCTGCCGGTCGATTGCAAGGTTCTGTAGTAGGCCTCCGACATCGGAATGCCGGCACGCAGGAAATATAGCAGGATCGTCAGCACATAAAGTGCATAGTCGACACCGATACCGACACCCAATGCCGACACCGGCAACGTCGCCACCTTGATACCAATATGCAGCCAGACCATCAAAGCCTGCGCCAATACCGAGGTAATGACGAGTGGGATAATCGCGCACAGCACGGCACGCCACGATCTGAATGCGATAAAACAGAATATGATGACGACAGCATAGATCAGGATCAACATAATCTCGTTGGCCTCTGCCACCACGATATTGGTCGCGGCGGCAACGCCGGCGGTGCCGCCGAGCAGCGAGATTTTAACGTCTGGGCTCTGATTCGCAGGATCATCAATAAATTTCTGAGCCGCGTCGACGACGGCGGTCAACGTCGCCGCCTTATGATCGACCAGCGAGAAATAAATTGGGTCGAAAGAACATCCGAAGTTTGCAAGCCGCGCCGGCTTGTATAGCTGGGCCATGTTGAGAAGACCGTTATCGGGTTCGAGGCCAAACCATTTGGGCGACCCCTCCGTCAACCCGGACATCAAATAGGCTTCGAAATCGGCCATTGAGATACTGGAACTTATCTCGGGCATCTGGCCGAGTTGCCATTGCATCTTGGCCATTATCGAAAGCACCGGATAATCGAGGCAACTGCCACCCGTGGTGTCAACCAGCACAACCAGTTGATCGCTGCTCTGTCCGTAATGACTGACAATATAGGCATTATCTTGGTTATACTGCGAAGTTTGGCGTAGCTCCGGAGCGCCGGGCTGCAAATCGCCGATCTGCACATGGCGGCCTACGCTAAATGCGACTACCGCCAGCACCAACGTGGCCAAAAGGGTTGCCGCCGCCACCCCACGGCGGGTAAACAAATCAAGAAACGCCCAGATCGGATGCCGGTGATTCGATTCAGTCGAGGTACTGCGGCCGCTGCGTGCCGCCGCCTTCGGGCTAACCCCAATATAGCTGAGCGTGATCGGGATCAGTATCAGGTTCGTGAACACCAAAAGCGCCACGCCGATGGTTGCAATTGTCGCCAATTGCTGAATAGCGCCGATATGGATCACCATGAGCACCGCAAAGCTGGTCGCGTCGCAAATCAACGCGACGAAGCCGGCCAAAAACAGCCGACGGAATGTATATCGCGCGGCGATCAGGCGGTGCGTGCCGCGGCCGATATCCTGCATCACGCCGTTCATTTTCTGGGCCCCATGGCTCATGCCGATGGCAAAGACCAGGAAGGGAACCAGCACGGAATATGGCGTAAGGTCGAGGCCCAGCAAAGTGAGCAGGCCCATTTGCCAGACAACTGCCGTCAGCGAAGCCGTGACGACCAGCGCCGCTGAACGGACACAGCGCGTGTAAAGATACAGGCTGCATGCCGAGATAATGATCGAGATCACGAAGAACACCAAAATCGGGGCGATATCATTGATCATATCGCCGACCACCATGGCGAAACCGACGGTATGCAACGTGACGCCTTGCGAGTTGTATTTAGCGGCAATCGCGTTGATGTTCCGGGCCAGCAGCCCATAATCCAAGGGTGTATTACCGGTCTTCAACAGCAGCGGCACATAGATCACGGTTGATTTGTAATCGAGACCAACCAGCTGGCCGATAATGCCGGCATTCTGGATATGGGTGTTGACCTCTGCGATCTTAGCCGGCGAGCCGTCATAATCCTGATCGATTACCGAGCCGCCGGTAAGGCCGTCGGGCGTCACCTGCCGCCAGGTAGTTTGCGCACTCCAAAGTGACTGCATGAAAGGCCGATTCACGCCCGGCAGCAAATAGACGTCATCGGAAATTTCCTGCAGCACCTTCAAGTAATGCGCGTCCAGGATCGTGCCATTATTCGCCACCACTGCAATCTGTATTGCGTTCGATGACGTCGACAGATCATCATAATGCTTGAGGTAATTTACAATGTAAGGCTGGCTGGTCGGAATCATCTGCGCATAATCCGCCGATAGCCGAACTTTGGTCGCTTCAAATCCCAGAAAAATCGTTACAATCGCACACAAAATCATAATGATCGGACGATTATTGAACAGAATGCGTTCGACAATGGAGCCTGAAGACTGGTCAAAATCATTCAGGTCGGCAATGACCGGCGCGGTGTTTTGTGGCTTATCCAAATCGACCTTTTCCCTCTCGAACTCAGACCTTTCGGCCGAATTTTATTCTTCCGCTGCGGCAGCGGCAGTTCACGGTTGCGATACCCCGCTCTACCCGTGCATCGCAGATAGATCGATGGGGATGACGCCGATATCGGACATGATTAGGAAACGCAAGCCGGAGATCGGTTGCAGCGCATTAACTGCAACCAGGGGGTTCCGGAAGGCGAGCTTGAAATTCTGCCCATGATCCAGGCTGTACCAAACTCCGCCTCCGGCATCCCCGGCCAACAGCATGGGCCCAAGCTGAATCACCGAATTGACATTCTGTGTCCCGGTAAAATTCGGCGCGTTCCAAGTTTTTCCACCATCGGAACTGAGATACATTTCGCCGGCCACCCCATAAGCCAGGATGTTTCCGCCGCCGGCATCGCAAATCCCGTAAAAGGTCGCTTGCCCAGGCTGCGCCAGCTGCGGAAATGTCTTGCCGCCATCCGTGGAACGAAAAATCAGCGAGGTCTCACCGACAAGGTAGTACGCGCCGCCGATGGCCGCGGCGCCATAGATATTATGGCTGGTGGGATCGCCGATGTTGGCGTTCCAATCCACCCAGCTGGTGCCGCCATCCGTGCTATGTTCGGCAGTTCGGTACGTTCCAAATGCGAACACTTCAGTGGCGCTGATCGGCAGCAGGCAAAGCATCGGTTTATCCGGCCCCTGCTCCGTCAATATATGTGCGCGGCGCGTTGCATGGTCGACCGCATCGGAGCCTGGCGGCTGACTGGCCGTAAATGACGCCAGTGCATTATTCATCAGCGTGATCGCAGCATTGCCGTCAAGCTGTTTGACCCAGGTGAGTCCGCCATCCTTCGTACCCAGCACAACCCCGAAAGAGCCGGTCGCCCAGCCGATCTGCGGGGTTGCAAAAGCAATGTCGGTAATTGTCACGCTCACCGGCACCTTGGCCTGGTGCCAGGTCTTTCCGGCATCGTCGCTATAAATAATAAGGCCGTGCGCGCCACCAGCGAGCAGCCTCGCCCCGGCAGAAGCGCCCGCAACCATGTAAACCCGGTCCAAAACGCGCACCGGGATTGCGGGGCTATTAAGCTCGAGTAGCCCCGGGTCGGCAAACGCCGTTCCACTGTACGCGGCGCCTATGCCAACAGCGGTCATCGACGAGATCAAAGCGCGGCGACCTATCCGTTTTTTTTCCGTTTCCATCAAGCCCTTCTACGTTTCTTCTAACTCGTTGTGCTCGAGCTTATGTCGCTGAGCACCGATTATGTACCAAAAAGCAAGCCGTACCAAGCTAGCTCCTCCGATCGCTTCCTGTAGAATCCGAGGTGTGGCCATTTTCCTCCATGGCCGCGGACCACTTCCAAACACTAATTGTTTAACTATTATATCGCCGTGGCGATAAGTAAAGCCATGCCTGCCGACCCCGTTAAAGTGACAAAAGCCTGCCCTGGCAGCAAACTGCACACTTACAGGGTAAGGCATTATGCCTGGGACGTCCAAGGGGAAAATCGGAATGGAGCAAGTCGAATTCCAAGGCGCGGGTGTTACAATTGTCGGCGACGCCGCGGGGCCGGTGGCGGGTCAACCCGTCATCTTCATGCATGGCGGCGGCCAGACGCGGCAAAGCTGGGGTCAAGCGGTCACACAAGCCGGACAGGCCGGCTACCGGGCAATCTCGATCGATCTACGCGGCCATGGCGAGAGCGGCTGGTCGCCAGACCGCGCCTACGACATCGAGTTCTTTGCTGATGACATCCGCCACGTCGCCGCGGTACTCGGGCGGCCCCCGGTCCTCGTCGGCGCCTCACTTGGCGGCCTTGCCGCCCTGGTGGTCGCCGCCTCACCGCCGCCTGCCATACGAGCGCTCGTTCTGGTCGACGTCGCCGTGCGCCTGGAAACCGAGGGAACCAACGAAATCCGCGACTTTATGCACAGCGCGCCCGATGGTTTCGCCTCCCTCGAGGAAGCGGCCGATGCGGTCGCCGCCTATCTCCCGCATCGCCCGCGGCCGCGCAACACCTCCGGCCTCATGCGCAACCTTCGCCTGCGCGAGGATGGCCGCCTGCACTGGCACTGGGACCCGGCGTTCACGCGGCGCGGCGCGGCGTCCAAACATTTCGACGGGAGCATTTTTGCCAGTGCCGCCGCGCGGCTTGAACTCCCTACCTTATTGGTGCGCGGCGGCCGCTCACGCGTCCTTAGCCCGGAAGGCGCCGAAGAATTTATGAAAATCGTGCCGCACGCCGAATTCGTCGATGTGGCGGGCGCCGATCACATGGTCGCTGGCGACGCCAATGACAGCTTTAATGCCGCTGTCCTGGACTTCCTCTCCCGCAACGCACCATCGAACGTCCCTTAAACAGCGGCCGTCGATCGCAATCCGGATGATTGCCGTCGCCGCGCCGCCCTGCCATATATATGGTTATACAATTATGGGACCAGGCTAATGATGACACATGTTATGAAGGGCGTTCGAGTTCTCGAACTTGCACAGTTCACCTTCGTGCCGGCCGCTGGCGGCGTACTGGCTGACTGGGGCGCCGACGTTATCAAAATTGAGCATCCTATACGCGGCGACACCCAGCGCGGCTTCATCAACGTGACGGGCTACAAAATTGACCCGGCCCGCAACGGCATGATGGAACACCCCAACCGCGGCAAGCGCAGCGTCGGCGTTGATTTCTCCACGCCCGAAGGCATCGAGCTGATCTACGAGATTGCCAAAACCGCTGATGTTTTTCTTACCAACTATCTGCCGTCGGTCCGGCAGAAGCTGAAATTCGACATTGAGCATATTCGTGCAATCAATCCCAACATCATCTACGCCCGCGGCTCCGCCTTCGGTAACAAAGGCCCGGATCGCGCCGCCGGCGGCTTTGACGGCACCGCCTTCTGGACCCGCAGCGGCATCGCCCATGTGGTAACCCCGCCAGAGCTGAAGGGCGTTCTGACCCAGCCCTTGCCGGCCTTCGGCGATTCCATTGGCGCCATGTTCATCGCAGGCGGCATCTCCGCCGCTTTGTTCCACCGCGAGCGGACCGGCGAGGCTGTCGAACTCGACGTCTCGCTGATGAGCACAGCCTGGTGGGCCTGCGGCATGGGCATCGCCAACGCGCTGGAGAACGGCGTCACCCCGCGCAGTAAGATGCCCTATTCCGGGTCATCGCCCGGCAACCCCTTTGTCGGCAATTACCTCACCGCCGATGGCGGCACCATCAATCTCTGCACGCTGACTCCCGGGCCATACATCCGTGACATGTTCAACCATCTCGGCCTGCCCGAACTCGCCGACGATCCGCGCTTCTCGGAGGCCAAGACCCTGATGGCAAACTGGCAAGAGGGCAGCGAACTCATCGCCAAGGCCATTGGTGAAAAACCTTTTGCCTATTGGCGCGACCACCTGCGGACCTATAGCGGCCAGTGGGCCCCGGCGCAGAGCCTGCTTGACCTGGCGGCCGACCCGCAGGCGCTCGCCAACGATATGCTGATCGAGGTCGAAACCCTGGATGGCGGGCCGCCGATGAAAATCGTCCGCAACCCGGTGCAGTTCAACAACGAGCCGGTCGTCACCACCCGTTCCCCGCAGGCCTCCGAACATACCGAGACCTTCCTGATGGAACTCGGCATGGATTGGGACAGAATCGAGGCCCTTAAAGCCGCCGGGGCGATCGCCTGATCGCCTATCTTGGGATGGCTCCAAATCAGTTTTAAGAAATAGCGTCTAAGTCAAAGGATAGAAATGAAAGCCGGAACCAAACTTAAAAGCGCCGTCTGCGACACTGAAGTCATGGTCATTAAGGCAGCACCTGCCGGCGCCCTTACCTGCGGGGGCGCGCCGATGGTCTCTGAGCGTACCGGCGAAAAAGGCGCCATCGACCCAGCTTTCGCCGAGGGAACCAAAATCGGCAAGCGCTATGTCGATG